>JACNHM010000505.1 GCA_014383605.1 Chloroflexota bacterium | reverse complement strand
GTGAAGGCGGGTAGGAGGGGGCGTGGGCTGGTTGTGCCTTGGTCTGCGGTTGACCTTGCCCCCTCCCCGGGGCCGTGGCGCGGTTGGCGCGTGGGGTGGGGTGCCGCCGGGGCGTGGCGGACGGCCGGGGGGGGGGCGGCGCCCACAGGGGGTTCACCCCCCGTCGGGGCGGCGTCGCCGGGGTCGAAGTCTTCATCGTCGCCATCCTCGCCACCTTGCTGCTCCCCGCCGGATGGTTCCCGCCCCGCCTCGATCCCAACGAAACGATCCACCTGACCGGCCTCCTGCTGGGCAGCACCTTCGTTTTCCTCTTTGGTCTGCTGGACGACCGCTTCCAGTTTGGCCATATGCCTCAGTACCTGGCCCAATTCGTCGCCAGCCTCATCGCCATCGCCTTTACCATCTTCATCAAACACGTCAACAATCCCTTCACCGATGATCTCTTCCTCGGTCCCGGCGGATTCCCCTGGCCCGTCGTCTGGGTGCTGACCATCTTTTGGTTCATGGGCATGATGAACACGGTCAACTTCCTGGATGGGCTGGACGGCCTGACCGCCGGCGTGACGGCCGTCGTCTGCGGCGTGGTGGCCTTGCACATGTGGCGGGAAGGCCAGCACAGCGTGACGCTGCTGCCCCTGGCCCTTCTGGGAGCCACCCTCGGCTTCCTGCCCTGGAACTCCCATCCGGCGAAGATCTTCATGGGCAGCAACGGCTCTTACTTCCTCGGCTTCGCGCTGGCCGCTCTGGGCATCATTGCCGGAGCGAAGATGGCCACCATGCTGCTCGTTCTGGCCTTGCCCATCGTTGACGTGGCCTGGCTGATCTGGACCCGCCTGCGGCGCGGCGGCGTGCCGGCCTGGAATGGCCGCGATCACCTCCACTACCGCCTGGTGGACATCGGCTTCACCCAGCGCCAGGTGGTGTGGGGCTACTACGTCTTCTGTGCTGTCTTCGGCGTGATAGCCCTCGTCGCCTCTTCACGGCTGTTCAAACTGGTCACCCTGCTGGTGCTGGGCGGGTTGATGCTGGTAGTGCTCTGGTGGGCCAGCAAGCAGACCCCCAATCTGATCAACTTCAAAAACCGGCAGAAGCGCAAGGACCGCTAGGTTGATAGACTCAGTACATCCAACCTTGCCCGGCCTGGATCGCCAGATCCAGGCCCAAAGCGGGGATTTGGCAATCCCCTGGGAGCGATTTCGGATCCACTGAGACTGGTGGATTGGCCATACATGAAGCACATCGTCATCCTCACCACCGGCGGCACCATCGCCATGCGCCACGACGAGACGGCTGGCGGCGCTGTGCCCACCCTCAGCAGCGCCGATTTCCAGGCCACCCTCGCTGATCTTCCCCTCACCACCACCGCCGAGGAAATCTGCAACCTGCCCAGCGCCCACTTCACCCTCGACACGTTGTGGGCGATTCGGCAGCGCGCCGCGGCACACGTGGCCCGGCCGGACGTGGACGGCGTGGTCATCACCCACGGCACCGACGTGCTGGAGGAGACGGCCATGCTGCTCGATCTGACGGTGGACAGCCACAAGCCCGTGGTGGTCACCGGGGCCATGCGCACGGCCTCCGAGCCCGGCTACGACGGCTACGCCAACCTGGCGACTGCCGTGCGCGTGGCCGCTTCCGACGCGGCCAGCGACCTGGGCGCGCTGGTGGCCTTCAACGACACGGTGCACGCCGCCCGCTACGTCACCAAGACCCACACACAGGCCCTCGACACCTTCCGCTCGCCCGGCTGGGGGCCGCTGGGCCGGCTCGATGCCGACGGGCTGCACCTCGCCTGGCGGGTGGCGCGGCGCACCATCCCCTGCGCCGCGCTGGAGCGAGGCGTGGCGCTGATCAAGCTGGCCGTGGGGATGGAACCGGACAGCCTGCGGGAGGCGGTGGCTCGCGGCGTTCGAGGGGTGGTGATCGAGGGCCTGGGCGGTGGGCGGGTGCCGCCCTGGTGGCTGCCGGCCATCGGCGCGGCGATCGAGACGGGTGTGACCGTGGTCATAGCCTCTCGCTGCCCCAGCGGCCGCGTGGGCGATGGCTACGGCTACGCCGGCGCCCAGCGAGACCTGCGCGCCCTGGGCTGCCTGCCCGCCGGTCACCTCAACGGGCCGAAGGCCCGCATCGGGCTGATGGTCGCCCTGGGCGCGGAGTTGGAAGGAGATGCGCTGCGCACCACCTGGGCGCAGCTTGCCGGTGCCAGCGAATAACGCAACGGAAGCACGACACGCGTCAGTGGGGCAGGCCGAGAGCCTGCCCCACTGGCTTTGCGCCATCCGTTCGTTCAGCGTGCGCTACCCATCGCCTCCGCCCGCCTGACCTTGATCTTGTACTCGGAGGCCGTGAAGTTCGGCAGGCAGACCGGCTCGCCATCCCCGACGACGGTCACCTGATCGTCGCCGCGAGCCGAGACGTACACGCGATCGCTGGCCAGGTTCACGGCGATGCCCTCGCGAGGCAAGGCCCCCACGTCCAGCGCATAGGGCCGGGCAAATCCCTCCGGCCAGCCCTTGGGAAAGACCAGCAAGCGATCAACGCCATTGGGGTCGGCGGCGGAGCTGGTGACGTAGACGTGGCCGGACGTGCCCAGGTTCGGGTTGACGCCGATCATGCGCAGCGACACCGGCGTGCCATCGCTCCGCTTGACCTCCACCCAGCCCAGCAGCGTGTCCGTCGCCCCATCCACGACCACGATGCGATGCGAGTCGATGGTCGCCACGTACACCAGGTTGCGTAGTTCATCCACGGCGACGCCGTAGGAGCCACCGGTGCCCAGGTCCACCCGTTTGCTCAGGGTGTCGCTGGCGCCGTCAATCACCGCCAGGCGGTGGTCGCTGTGCAACGTCACGTAGACCTTGTTCGTGCTCGGGTTCACGGCCACCATCGCCGGTTCGTCCCCCACCGGGATCGTGGTCAGCTCCGTGCCCACGCTGCCGTCGAGCACCGTGACGTCGCCGCTGCCGTAGTTGGCCACGTAGAGGCGGCCGTTGGTCGGGTTGTAGGCCAGGCCATTGGGCAGATGGCCTACGGGCTGCGTCCAGCGCATCGGCAGCAGCCCCATGTGCACGCAGGTGACGCTGTCCGTGTTGCGATGGGCGGCGCAGAGCAGGGTGGCATCCGGATTGAAAGCCAGGCCGTTGGGACTGTCCATGCCTGCCAGCGTCTGTAGCACGTTCAGGCTGCCCATATCCACCACGGAGATGGTGTCCTCTTCGTGGTTGGCGGCGTAGAACTGGCGCAGATCTTGCGATAAGGCCAAACCGTGCGGCGCGTCGCCCACCGGCACGATGCCCTCAACGACGGGGAAACAAGGCGTCGGCGTCGCTGTAGGCGTTGCTGTGGCAGTCGCTGTGGGCGTAGGCGTGGGTGTCGTCGTGGGCGTGGGCGGAGGCGGCACGCGCAGCACCAACGGCAGATACACCGACGCGGCCGGCTGCGTCGCCCGCACGCGGAAGGGCACGCTGCGGGCGCCGAAAGGCGGCCACTGGATCAGCCCGGCGCGGTCGGGGTTGGCGTGGGGCACAAAGCGCAGCACCACGTCGTCGCTGCGCACCTCGTCCACCCCGGCGTTCCAGACGAAGAGGTGCGGGCTGCCGCCGGGGCTGGTGCTGAGGTCAGCCAAGCCCTCGCCGCCGCCGGGCACCGCCGGCTGCCACTGCCCACCGCCATCGGTGGAGTAGTAGACGTCCAGCCGGCGCACGGGGTCCGCTTCGGCGTCGAACAGGCGGTAGGTGATGGGGATCAGCGGCGAGGTGAGCACCTCGGCGGCGTGGTAGAAGAAGGCCGCATCACTGTTGCCGGGTTTGTCCACGGCGGCGTAGGCCGGATTGTTCACCAGGCGAGCAGGGGCGATCCGTCCATTGCGGTAGAGGCGCAGCGGCTGCAGATCGGGAAGGAAGCCATTGCCGGTGATCAGGTCCAGATCGCCATCGCCGTCCACGTCGCCCCAGGCCAGGGCCAGCGTCTCATCGGCGGCGGCGAATTGCCAGACCGCGGCGTGGCTCAACACCCCGTGGCGATTCTCGTAGAGCCGATTGGGCTGGCCGGCGGGATAGGTGCTCGCCAGCAGGTCGAGATCGCCATCGCCATCGCCATCGCCCCAGGCCAGGCTGATCGTTGCTTCCTCCTCGGCGGAATGCCAGACCGCGCTCGTGTCCAAGGCAGTGCCCAGGTTGTCGTAGAGGCGGTCAGGGCCGTAGCCGCCCGCGGCCAGGTCCAGATCGCCATCGTTGTCCACGTCAGCCCAGGCCACGCTTTTGGTGGAATGCGCCTCGTCGGACACCCAGGCGGGCACAGGCTGGAGGTAGCCGCCCGTATTCTCGTAGACGAGATCACCTCCGCTGCCGCTGCCCACGGCCAGGTCGAGATCGCCATCGCCATCCACGTCGCCCCAGGCCACGCTGTGGGCGACCACGCCGCTGACCCGCCAGACGGCGGCGCGGGAGAGGGCTGTGCCGTTGTTTTCGTGAACCCGCACGCCGTACGAGCTGCCGTCGTCGGCCCACTGCACCGCCACGGCCAGATCGAGATCGCCGTCGCCGTCGAGGTCACCCCAGGCCAGGTCCTCGCTGTAGCCGTCTTCGTCGGACGTCCAGACAGAGACAAAGGCGCCGCCGTCGTTGCGGTAGAGGCGATCCGGCGGCCCGCTGTTGGCGCAGGCCAGGTCGAGATCGCCATCGCCGTCCACGTCCCCCCAGGCCACTTCTTCTGTGTTCTCTGCTTCCGGTGAGCTCCAGGCCAGCATCAGCGCAGCACCGCTGTTGGCGTAGAGCCGGTTGGGGCCGTTGTTGGCGGCGGCCAGATCGAGATCACCATCGCCATCGAAATCGCCCCAGGCAGTGCCCAGGGTATAGTCGGCCTCAGACGAATTCCAGACCGGCGTGAAGGACAGCGGCCCTGCGCCGTTGGCGTGGACGCGGTTGGGCTGGGCGAAGTTGGCCGAGGCCAGGTCGAGATCGGCGTCGTTGTCGGTGTCCCCCCAGGCCATGCCGATGCTGCGGTCGGCTTCGGCAGAACTCCAGGTCGCAGCGGTGTTCAAGCCCGCGCCGGTGTTCTCGTAAACGCGGTTGGGGCCGTTGTTGCCCGCCGCCAGGTCGAGGTCGCCATCGCCGTCCCAGTCACCCCAGACCACCTCCCAGGTGTCGTCGGCCTCGCTGGAGATCCAGGTGGGAGAGGGCGTGAGTGTACCCGCGTTGTTGGCGAAGACCAGATTGGACTGAGCCGTGCCCAGGCCACAGCCCACGGCCAGATCCAGATCGCCGTCACCATCCCCATCGCCCCAGTCCACGCTGCCGCAGAAGAAAACGGCTTCCGACGTCCAGCCAGCGATAGGGTTCAGGCTGCCACCAACGTTTTCGTAGAGACGAAGGCGATTGAAATCAGCAACGGCCAGGTCCAGGTCGCCGTCGCCATCCACGTCGCCCCAGGCCAGGTCCCAGCTTTGCTCCGAGGAGGTGGAGTTCCAAACGGGCGTCAGGCTGAGCGTGCCGCCCACGTTCTCGTAGAGATGGTTGGGCTGCGCATGGTTAGCCACCGCCAGGTCCAGGTCGCCATCGTTGTCCACGTCGCCCCAGGCCACATCCAGGCTGCGGTTGGCTCCACTGGAGGTCCATACGACACCCAGCACGCCATCGGCATTGCCGTAGACGCGATTAGGCTGCTGCCAGTTGGCCACCGCCAGGTCCAGGTCGCCGTCGCCATCCATGTCGCCCCAGGCGACGCCCTCGGTCATCGCCGCCTCGGCAGAGACCCACACGGAGGAGAGGTGGCCTGCGCCGTCGTTGGCATAGAGCCTGTTGGTTGTGGCATTACCCACGAGCAAGTCCAGGTCGCCGTCGTTGTCCACGTCGCCCCAGGCCAGGCAGCGAGTGAGTTCGCTTTCCGGCGAACTCCAGGCGGCTGTGGGATCGAGCGCCGTGGTCGCGGAGAGGATAGGGGTGTCCATCTTGCTCTGCGGCGAGGAGCTCGGCTGTTGCGCCGCGGCCATGGGTAAGGCGCCGAAGCAAGATACCAGTAACAGCCCCCCCAACAAGGTGAGCCATGCACGTTTCATCATCGCCATCGCATCTCCAATCGGCCCGACAAGACCAGCAGCAAGGGCCAGTTCTCTTACCGATGATGACGTCGCCACCTCTCAGAGGGCGCGCTGAAGAACTCGGAAACCCCCACCATCCCCCCGTCTCTCTCAACCGAGTGCAGTCTGTGAGTTTGTACTACGCGCCTGGTTGTGTTATAATTCAGGCCTTCCAACTGGAGTGACTGGAGAGACGCAAGGTGTCGGACGAGCAAACAATTCG
>JACNHM010000481.1:3682-6312 GCA_014383605.1 Chloroflexota bacterium | reverse complement strand
CACACCGATTTCGATGCCCTGGCCTCGCTGCTGGCGGCGGCCAAGCTGCACCCCGAGGCAGTGCCCGTGCTGCCGCGCCAGATGAACCGCAATCTGCGCGACTTCCTGGCCCTCTACGGCGAAGAGTTCCCCTTCGTCGAGGCCAGGGAAGTGCGGCGGCGGCGCATCAGCCGCGCCCTGCTGGTGGACACGCAAAGCTCGGCCTCGCTCAAAGGCATGGGAAGCCACACGCGGGTGCAGGTCATTGACCACCACCCGCGCAGCCCCGATCTCGACCCGGCCTGGGAATTCTTCGGAGAGGAGTTGGGCGCCACCACCACCCTGCTCGTGGAACAGATGGCCAGGGCCAGAATCCCGCTCAGCCCCCTCGAGGCCACCCTGCTGCTCCTGGGCATCTACGAGGACACCGGCTCGCTGAGCTACATCAGCACCACCGCCCGCGATGTGCGCTCGGCGGCCTGGCTGCTGGAACAGGGAGCGAACCTGGACATCGTCAACGACTTCATCCACCATCCGCTGACGCGAGAACAGCAGGCGCTCTACCATCAGCTCATCGGGAACAGCCAGCCCTACGAGTTCGCCGGCCAGGCGGTGATCATCGCCAAGGCCACGGTCAAGGATTATGTCGAGGAAATCTCCACCCTGGCCCACAAAGTCGGCGATCTCTTCGAGCCGCAGGCCGTCTTCCTGCTCGTGGACCTGGGCGACCGCATCCAGATTGTGGCCCGCAGCGCCAGCGAAAACATTGGCGTTGGAGCCATCGCCAAAGCCCTGGGCGGCGGCGGCCACGCCCGGGCCGCGGCGGCCATGATCCGGGGAGAAACGCTGGAAGAGATCCAGCAGCGGCTGCTGGGATTGCTGGAGACCCACGTCCAGCCGCCCGTCACCGTGGCCCAGATCATGTCCCACGGCGTGCAGACGCTGAGCCCCGAGACCACGGTGGCCGAGGCCGCGGAACGCATGCAGCGCTTCGGCCACGAGGGCTTCCCGGTGGTCGAGGATGGTCACGTGGTGGGCATGCTCACGCGGCCGGAGATTGACAGAGCCCTGCGGCTTGACCTCAGTGACACCCCTATCCACCGCTACATGCGTCGCGGCCAGGTGGTGGTGACGCCGCGCGACCCCGTGGAGCGGGTGCAGGCGGTGATCAGAGACACTGGCTGGGGGCAGGTGCCGGTGGTGGACGGTACCAGCGGCGAGATCCTGGGCATCGTCACCCGCACCGACCTCATCCGGCTGTGGGCCGAGCCAGCACCACCGCCGCGCACCCAGGAGATGGCCCAGCGTATGGACGAGCTGCTGCCGCCGGAGATGCGGCACCTGCTGCGCTCCGCCGGCCAGGCCGCCGCCGACATGGGCTACGCGCTCTACGCCGTGGGCGGCTTCGTGCGTGACCTCCTGCTGGGCCAGCCGACCTTCGACGTGGACCTGGTGGTGGAGGGGGATGCCATCAAGCTGGCGCGGCGGCTGGCCAAGGAGCACGGCGGCCGCGTGCGCAGTCACAAACGCTTCGGCACGGCCAAGTGGATCCTGGAAACTGCAAACTTTAAACTTCAAACTTCAAACTCCAATACCCAATATCCAATATCCAATATCCAACCTCCAATACCCAGCCTCGACTTCGTCACCGCGCGCATCGAGTTCTACGAGCACCCCACGGCGCTGCCAACGGTGGAGCGCAGCTCCATCCGGCAGGACCTGCACCGCCGCGACTTCACCATCAACACGCTGGCCATCCGGCTCGATCCGGAGCACTGGGGGGAGCTGCTGGACTTCTACGGCGGCGAGCGAGACCTGCGGGAGGGGCTGGTCCGCGTGCTGCACAGCCTCAGCTTCGTCGAGGACCCCACGCGCATCCTGCGCGCCGCCCGCTTCGAGCAGCGCTTCGGCTTCCGCATCGAGCCGCGCACCGCCGAACTGATGGACGATGGGCTGGAATTGCTCGATCGCGTCAGCGGCGAGCGCATCCGCCACGAGCTGTACCTGATCCTGGCCGAGGACGAGCCGGAGCACGCCCTGGCCCGCCTGGATGAGCTGGGGGTACTGGGCCGGGTGGCCTGCGGCTTGTGCTGGAACGATTGGCAACAGACAAAGTTCCCGGCCCTGCGCCAGGCACTGGAAGCGAAAACCGAGATGGAACTTCCCCCAGACTCCTCGCTCTACCTGGCCTTGCTCACCTGCCATCTCGCAAGCGATGATCTGCACGCCTTCCTGCAGCGGCTGCGCATCGTGCGCGACGATCGTTTGCTCGTGGAAGCAGTGCAGAGGCTGCGGGCACAGGAAGCGGAGTTGATGCGCAATGACCTGCCCGCCAGTGGCATCTACCGCATCCTGCACCGGGCATCAGACGCGGCGCGCTTCGTCTTCGGTGTGGCCACCGATTCCTGGCTGGTGCGGCAGCGGCTGGAGCAGTACCAAAGCCGCTTGCGCACGGTGGAGACGGAGATTGACGGCTCGTACCTGCGGGAACTGGGTGTGCCCAGCGGCCCCATCTACCGCCGTATCCTGGACACGGTGCTCGCGGCCCGGCTGGATGGCCAGGTGGGTAGCCGGCAGGAAGAGGAAGCGCTCGTGGAGAAACTACTGGCAGGAGAGTGGTAGATTGGTACACTGGTAGATTGGTACATTGG
>JACNHM010000481.1:0-3447 GCA_014383605.1 Chloroflexota bacterium | reverse complement strand
ATCCTGGCCCAGTGCGCCGTCGGCAAGATCAACGCCGCCATGGCCCTGCAGTGGCTGGTGGATCACCACGCGCCGGATGTGCTGCTCAACTGCGGCTCCTCGGGGGCCATCGCTCCGCAGTTGCGTGTGGGCGACGTGGTCATCGCCGACCGCGTGGTGCCCTACGACGTGGGGGTCTTCCTGGAGCGGGGCTTCGTGACCACCGGCAACGAGCTGCCCGGCCGCGGGCCGACCCATTGGCGCGTCTTTCCCGCCGATCCGCGCCTGGTGTATCTGGCACAGAAGGCCGCCGAAAGGGCCAACCTGACTTCGCCAACCGGTCAGCGGACCTGGGTCGGCCCCATCGCCTCCGGCGATCAGGTGATCTTCGCCGACCGGCCCAAGCGCTGGCTACACCAAACCTGCGGCGCGCTGGCCGTGGAGAACGAGGGTGCCGCCGTGGCCCAGGTGGCCGCGACGCACGGCCTGCCCTGGCTGGTGCTGCGAGGCATCAGCGACACCGCCGATGCTCACGCCGCCTTCGACTACACCCGCCTGCTGCGCTACGCCGACGAGGGCTGCGGCCCGCTGGCCTGGCTGCGTTTCCAGGCCCGCCGGCTGATCCATCTGCTGCGCCACCCGGACACACGGACCCGGTGGCGCCGCTTCGACGCCGGCGTCCGGATGGTCAACACGAACGTCGCTGCGCTGCTGGAACACCTGCTGCCCTTGCTCTGAGGAACGTGATTGGCCGGCATGATTCAGGAATTCCTTGCCGCAGTCGTCCAGTGGGCCGCTGCGCAATCCGACGTGAGCGCGGTGATCCTGGTTGGTTCCCATGCCAGGGGCGCGGCGACGGCATCGTCAGATGTTGATCTGCTGTTGCTGACCAGTTGCCCAGAGAAGTATTGGCAGGATATGGGATGGGCCAGGAAGTTCGGCAACGTAGAGCAGGAACAAGTCGAAAGCTGGGGCCAGGTCACATCGCTGCGGGTGTGGTACAGTAATGGGCAAGAAGTTGAGTACGGCCTGACGACACCGGAATGGGCAGCGCCGCCCATGGACGAGGGCACGCGGAGAGTCGTTGCCGACGGAATCAAGGTCCTCTTCGATCGCCAGGAGATGACTTCCCTTCTGCAACAGGGTAGTCTCCCCCAACCGTGTTGACGCCAGTTTCGACCGTTTTTCAACCGCGGAGACCGCTGAGCACGCTGAGAAGACCAAAGAATCTCGGCGTGCTCCGTGTCCTCTGCGGTGAAGAAAGGGCATCAACACGAAAGGGGTAGACCACCTGCAAAAGACAGAACTGGAAAGGAGGTGCACGTTCAAGGACACAAACTGCTGAGCCGCCGTCATAGAAGTTCTGAGGTAATCAAACTCAAGGAGGATAGACCATGGAGCAGATTTCTCGTTTCGCGGGTCTCCTGGCACGGGGCTTGTTTCTGCGCCCCGACGCCTACGAGGAGATGCGCGAGAATCGCAACCCCTTCGTGGAAGGGTTGTTCATCATCGTCGTCGTGGGGGTGATCATCGCTCTCGCCGCCATCATCGGCAGCACGCTGGAGTGGGCCTCCACCCCCGATCTGGGAGCCATTCGAGAAACCGTGTACGACGGCCTCACCAGCATGCCCTGGTTCCAGCAATTGGAACAGGACATTGGCCGCCAGTTCACAGACCAGTTCCAGATGCAATGGGACTGGCAGTGGCGGATCATGAACTACGTGATCCCCACGCCGGTCTCCTCGCTGGCCGGCATCGTCACCACCCCGCTGCGGCTGATCATCGGCTGGCTGATCTACGGTTTGCTGGCCCACCTCTTCGCCCGCCTGCTGGGCGGCGAGGCCAATCTGGGCCAGACACTGGGCACCACCGCCCTGGCCGTCGCCCCGCAGGTGCTCAACCTGGCCGGGCTTCTGCCTTTCGTCACCGTGGGCGCTGTGGTGGGCACCTGGACCCTGATCTGCCGCTACGTGGCGCTGAAGCAGGCCCATCGCCTCAGTTGGGGCCGTGCTTTCTGGGCCACCGTGCTGCCGCGGCTGGTCATCTGGCTGCTGTTCCTGATCCTGGGAGGCATTGTCGCCGCCTTCATCGGCGCCTTCATGCCGCGGTTCGTGCAGTTCTTGGGAGGTTCGTGAGATGACTGAGATACTGAATGCTGTGCGCGGAGCGATCACACTGGACATCCCCACCTTCGTGCGCTTCCGCGAGAGTAAGAATGTGTTTCGCCGCGGCGTGACCATCCTGGTGCTGGTGGCGCTGATCGTCGGGGTCGTGGCCTTTCTGGTGGACTTCATCGGCGGGCTGATCAGCCCGCCGTTCGCCGCGGAGATGGCCGAGATCCAAAGCGGCATCGAGCAATGGTTCCGGTTCATGCCTACGGAGGGGATGGAGGAGTTCACGAAGTACTTCCTCCCCAACCTGGAGGCCGGCCTGGAGATGGGCCGCGACATCGCTTCGCTGCCCACACGGCTGCCCAGAGTGCTGACCACCTTCTTCCAGGCGTTGGGCCAATGGGTGAACAGGCCGCTGGCCATGCTGGGCGGCTTCCTGGGCTACGGCATCTGGGTGATGCTGGCGGCCAAGCTGCTGGGCGGCCGCGGGCGACTGCAGGAATTCCTGGGCACCGCGGCGCTCTCTTCGGTGCCCTACCTGCTGCTGATCCTGGAAAGGGTGCCCTGTCTGGGCAGTGTTGTGGGCATCGTGGCCTGGGTCTGGGGCGCCATCATCTGGGTCGTGGCCACCGCCGTGACCCACGGCTGGGCAGAGCCTCAGACGACAGAGGAAGGCGTGGTGACACGCTACGAGGTCAACTGGGGCAAAGCGGTGCTGGCGGTGCTCTTGCCGGCGCTGGTCGTCGCCGCGCTGGCCATCCTTGGCGGCCTCGGCTTCATCGCCGCCCTCTCCGCAGCTATCCGCTCGGCGGGGGGATAGAAAGAGGCAAGAGGCAAGGGGCAAGAAGCAAGAGGCAAGAAGCAAGGGGCAGGAAGCAAGAGGCAAGAAGGAGAAGCGGCATGCGGTACGAAGAGTGGCTGGCACAAGTGCCGGAGAATCTGAAGCAGGACCCACTGTGGCAGTTCCAGGTGTATCCCAAGGCCTTGCTGTTGTACGATCTGGTTTGGGAGGACTGCGAACGCCTGATCAAGGACCCTCGCGGCAGAGCCATCTCCCAGCAGATCATCCGCAGTGCCGGCTCCATCGCTGCCAACATCGAAGAAGGGTTCGGCAGAGGTTTTGGCCGAGAATTTGCCTACTTCCTGCGGGTTGCCATAGGCTCAGCACGGGAGACGCGTGGTTGGTACTACCGTGCCCGTCGGCTGCTTCCAGCCGATGTCCTCAGCCACAGATACGCTCTGCTGGATGAGATCATTGCCATGCTGGTTTCAGCCGCATCCCACCAACGCAGACAACCCAAACGTTAACGGCAATCCTCAATTTGCATCCTGCATCTTGCATCTTGCATCCTGCATC
>JACNHM010000479.1 GCA_014383605.1 Chloroflexota bacterium | reverse complement strand
TTGCGACTGCTGCCGGAGCAATTTGGCCGGGCACGACCCCGATCCACAAAATCCACGCGAGTGGGCCAAGGTGGATTGGGAGCGTAGTACCGTCAAGGACGAAAATTGGGGCGAACGCCCGCTACACTACTGGATTTTCCGAGGAACAGACGCGCCGGTGCGCGGCGAGGGAGACAAACTGTGCCACGCCTGCCTGCTGCGGCGTCTCCTGGGCCACGGCACACCGCTGGAGAAAATCGCGCCGGAGGTGCTGGAGGAGGAAGAGCAGCCCCGCATCGTCGTCATCAAGGGCAACGTCAACCGCACGATGTGGTACGTGGGCGGCAGCCTGACCGCCGCCGGGCCGCTGAAAAACGAGCACAGTGTGTACAGCCGCGTGTGGTGCGAGGAAATTGTGCGTCCCATCTTTGAGCATTCGCGAGCCGGGAACGGGCCGTTGGGAGGAGCGCTGGAGCGATTGGGTAAGCAGGCGCTTCGCGCCGCTCCGCAGGACAGCAGCGCGAAATTGCTACAGCTGCGACCGCTTGACCTGTCTGCCATAGGGTTACCCACAGTCAAAGCCGAGGATCTGGTGGGATTCGTCAATCGCACCTGGAGCGGTGACCCGTTCAAGAGCCTGAACCTGGCTGGCCTGCACTATCACCCGCTACAGCAACGGTGGCAATGTGTAGATGACGCTCTGCGTGCGCTCTATCTTCGTCCCGAAGGGGCAGATGCCAACTGGCTGACGGAAGCCCAACAATTGATCCAGTACCAGTCTCTGCCCGGCGGCTGGCTTGACGCACTGTGGGCCGACTACCCTGACAATCCTTGGTCTCCTTACCCCATCTCCCCTGCCGAACTGGATGACCTCGTACCGTGGCTGTTCAGCGGCACCCCACACTTCGTCAAGGGCAACGAGGACTTGCCCACCCCCTCCCGCACGATGACCATCTCCTGGTTGATTGACAGCGCGGTGAGGGAGGTGCGCAACCTGGTGCCCGAAGACGTGGGCCACGTGGTCTACGCCGCGGGCGACGAGTTCCTGGTCGTGTGCCGCGCCGAGGAGGCACCGCGCCTGGCCCACTGCATCTTCCGCCGTGTCGTGGCCCTCCTCAACTCGCTGCCGGAGGGTCAGGTGGAGGCATTGAGCAACTTCCTCCCGGTCACACTGGCGCTGGGGGTGGTCGCCGCCAAGCGCAAGCACCCGATGTACGGCCTGCTGGAACTGGCCGAGCGGCTGGTGAGCAACGCCAAAAAGGCCCACCCCAACGGCAACGCGATTGATTTTGAGAACGTCGTCGGCGGCGTGGACGAGGCACACCTGGACCGCGGACCGTTCGGCCAAGCCGCTCAGGCTCACGATGTGGCTTGCCGAAGGGTAGACGAGGCACACCTGGACCGCGAACCGTTCGGCCGCGAGTGGTTGAGCCGGAGGCCGCTGACGTTGGCCCAGTTTGCCGCATTGCTGGACAACGTGGAGACGCTGCGCGAGGAGCAGTTCCCCCAGCGGCAGTTGCAGCAGGTGGCAGCGCTGATGGCAGGCATGCCCTGGTCCTCGACCCGGCCCGACCGGCAGGTGGCGGCGCTGGCCTACGTCTACCAGCCGCACGAGGAAGAGGGCTGGCAGGAGGTGCGGCGCATCTGTGAGGAAGGGACGTTTCAGGATCTACTGGCGCTGTGGCGCTGGCCGCAGCAAAAGGAGGAAAGTCAATGACGGCGAAACAAGCACGTAAATCCACCTTGGCCGGGGAATGGCCGACACTGGCGGAGTTGGAACCGGTCGCCAACTACATCGCGGCGCGCTTCGCCCAGAGGGGCGTCTCCACGAGAAAAGTGCAGGGCATCTCTGAGGTGCTGCAGTACCACTGCCTGCGCCGCGAAGCCGATGAACTGCGCATTGAGTTTGGGCTGCTGGGCGGCTGGCTGACCCGTTCCAGAAAAGAGTTCAAGAGCGACGAGACTGACGCCTTCGATGTGCTGTGCGCCGTGCTGCGCCAGTTCGCTGACCGGCACGACGCGCTCTCCGACGCCGGCGACCGCCGCACGCTGCACCGCCTGCTGACCGACTGGCTTTCGGTGCTGACCTGGAAGTTCAAGGCATTTGCCGATAAGGACGAGTGGCTGCTCAATCAGACACGGCCCTACGCGAGCAACGTAACGCAGACCACGCAGGCGGTGGCGGCTCTGGGCACTCTGACCGGCCGGGAATCGCTGGCCGAAAAGTGCCGGCAAATCGCAGACCAGTTGCAACGTGATACGGCCGACCTGCCCTGCGTGGCGCGCATGGCCGTGGGGCTTTAGGCAAGGAGGAAACGATGAATCTGGACAGGATTTTCAATCAAGTGGTTCTCGACGTAGGCCTGAAGGTCAACCGCACGCTGCTCGTCGGTTCCGGTCAGGGCGACATCACGCCGGGCGGGGTGGACATCCCCCAGATCAGGATGACGACCAGCCAGCGCCCGGACGTACAGGGCGAGCCCTACGTGCCCGGCTCGTCGCTCAAGGGAGCCATCCGCTCGACGTGCGAGACGGTGATCCGCACGTTCGTGGATGGCTACAAAGGCAGCGGCGTGCTGTGCTACGACGACGCGCCGGAGGAGAAGACGGTCTGCGGCAAAGAGAACGCGCCGCTGTGTATGATGTGCGACACCTTCGGCAACACCAACCGCATCAGCAAGGTCTCGTTCGACGACGCCTTCCTCACCGACGCGGCGCTGGGGTTGCTCAGCGACGCGGTGGTGCAGCACCGAACAGGAGTGAGCATCAGCCGCAAGACAGGCGCGGCGAAAAGCGGAGCATTATTCAGCGTCGAGTTCGTCCCGCGCGGAGCCGAGTTCGAGTTCAAGATACTATGCACCAACATCCTGCCGGCCGAACTGAAACTCTTGCTTCTGGCGCTAGAACTTTTCAACCAGGGCCGCTTCAAACTGGGAGGCCAAAAGTCGCGCGGCATGGGCAGCGTGACGTTCGAGGTGTGCGGCATCACGACCTATCTGCCCAAACTGTACCGTTTCGACCCCTTTGCCCGTGAGGATGGAGACGGCGGCTACCGCTGGCTGAGCGGCAGCGAGGTACTCGAGCGCATCATCGAGCGCCCGATTGACGAGACGGCGATGGAGGAATTGGTCACGGCGACGGTGGTCTACGAGGTTCCGGCCGGCGAAGATTGGGCCACGCTCTCTTCGGACGAGGGGCAGGCCTACCTGCGCGGCGACCTGATCCCGCGCCTCTACCCGCTGACGCCGGCCGAAGACGGCACTTTCCATTTCCAGGTGCAACCCCAGGGCGACGAGGACGCGGCCGTCCTCATCGGCCGCTACGACCTGCGGGCCGGCGGCGACCTGAGCCAGGTGCAGATCGAGGAGCAGATCAACCAGATGGAGTACGCCATCACCCAGACGCAGCGGGCCGGTCAGGTGTTGGAGGAGAACTATCGTTCTGCCTTCGAGTTCCTGAGCTCCATCGAGAAGGAGAGCCGGGCGTCAGAGGAACTGCGCCTGCCGGGACTTTCCCACATACCGACCCGCTTCCGGCAGGCGGACGGGACGGCGATTGTCCTGAAGGTGACCGATGCGAGCCGCCGGGCGCACGACCTGCTGGTCTGGCTGGGCTGGGCGCAGATGTTGATCGCACCGGTCGAAGGGGGGTAACCATGCGCGGGCAAGTACCATACCTGGCGCGGGTGGAACTGGAGACGATCACGCCGCTGCACATCGGAGCCGGGCAGGGCGGCGGCAAAGCCTTCGACGACGAATGCCTGGGTGAGCGGCCGATCCCCAAAGAGTACCGCCCACCCCCGAGGCGCGGCGGGGTACCCGAGGTGGTCAAACTGCACCGCAGCCAGCGCGACAGGAAGGGCACGCCCTACGTCCCCGCTTCCACGCTGCGCGGCTTCCTGCGCGGGCTCTACACCGGCGCACTGGAGGCAAGCGGCGTCCACCGCGCCGAGGACGCAGCAGACGAGATCTTTGGCTCCACCGAGCAGGCCGGCGCCATCGCCCTGAACGACCTGTTGCCGGAAGGGCCGGTGCGCACCTTCTCCACGGAACTGTTACGTTATCTTCGGGCAACGGAAGCGGCCGGAGGACAACGGGGGGGCAGCCGCCAGAACTTCCCGGTCGAGTTGGTGGACGCCGGAGCAACCTTCAGCGGCCAGGCGCTGTACGTGGGCGATACGCTCCCCGACGTGCTGACGACGATCTTCGCCCAGGCCGCCACGCTGACTGACTGGCTGCGTACCGGTCGCCGCGGTCAGCCTAACCCCGAGACGGTGATTCCCGGCTCGCCCATCAACGGTACGCTCTTCCAGCATCAGGACGATCGCTGGACCATCACCTGGAAACTGGGCCGCTACGCCAAATCATACGCCAAGGCGCTGAGTACTCAGCGCAGGTTACAGAGCGGCGGAACGCCTCACGCCTACTACCTGGTGCAGGGCACCGACGAGGTCCCCGGCTGGGTGCACGTCACCTTCGACCTGGCCCCGCCCAACGCCGAATTCCGCTTGAACGAGTGGCCGGAGGAGGAGGCGTGATGAAACATTACCACGTGACCGTCGTGCCGCAGAGCAGCCTCTTCCTGGGCCGCGATCGGGGCAACCGCGTCGTGCGGCACAGTTTCCACTACGTCCCGGCCAGCACCATCGGCGGCGCGCTCAACACCCGCTTCTACCAGACCGGCTGGGATAAAGGCTTGGCCGGGCGCTTCCGCTTCGGCAACCTGTATCCGGCTGTGAACACGAAGGGAGAGATCGTGTGGCTGCCTGCGCCGCGCAACCTGTACTACTGCCCTACTTGCCGCGCGGGATACCTGGTCAAAGACTTCCAGCCAGAGAAGGTGCTGGATGAACTGATCTGCCCGGATTGCCAGGCTATGCGCCGGCCGCAGCGGGGCGTCGTCGAGGCCGCGCTGATAGGCGACCTCTTCGAGGTACACCCGCGCCAGCGCAGAGCGGCCCCTCCGACGGTCGGCGCGCTGACCGTAGGGCGTACCGAACTGCACCGCACCACGGCCACACACGTGGACGGCCGGCTGCACATGGTCGAACTGCTGCGGGCGCGGAGCGTGCCGTTCCACGGCGACGTGTGGGTGGACGACGCGGCGACGGGTGTGATTCATCCCGGCGCGACCTTTCGCCTCTCCATCGGCGGGCTGCGCTCGCGCGGCTGTGGGCGCGTGAAACTGCGCATCGGCGACGAGATTGCAGTCACGCCTGCCGGCGAGGGGTCGCTTCTGGCCGAGACGCCGCTGCTGCCGCTCCCCGATAGGATGGTGGAAACGCCCGCCTTCCGCGCCACGATCTCCACCCCTTATGCCAGCGTCGCGGTGAGCGAACGCTGGGCGGCCAAGCCGGGCAAGGGATTGGTCTCGTTTCTGGACACAGTCGCCGTCGGATCGGCTTTCACCGCCGCGCAAGGGGTCGCGCTGGGTGAAAGCATGTTCTTTTACCGTCTGAACGGGCAGACGCTGGAGTTGTACGGATTTGACCGTGCGGCGTGCGAGGGACACGATTATGGTGCTGGCTACACCTTCGCCGACCTGTGGACGTTGGGCTACGGACGGGTGCGCTGGCTATTGACGACAAAAGAGCAGTCTGCATGACTACTGAACAGGAAGCCCAACTCAAGGCCCTGCTCCAGACCTTGATCGAGCGCGTCAGGCCGGAAAAGGTGGTGCTGTTCGGCTCGCATGCCGACGGCACTGCTACGCCACAGAGCGACGTGGACCTGTTGGTGATTCTGGAGTCGGACCTGCGACGAGATCGCCGCCAGGAGATGATCAGCCGGGCACTGCGCCCGCGCCGGGTGCCGGTGGACATCTTGGCCTACACTCCCGCCGAAATGGAGGCTTGTATGGCCAATCCTACCTCATTTGTGCGCCATATTCTGACCACGGGGAAGACCGTCTATGAACGGCACAGCGATAGAGTGGCTGGCGAAAGCACGTGACGATCTGCGGGTTGTAGAACTGTTGCAGGCATTCGACGAGTATCCCTGCACTGCTGCTGCTTTCCATTGCCAACAGGCGGTGGAAAAGAGCCTCAAGGCCTTCCTCGTCGCCCGCCACGTCCCGTTTCTCTATCGGCATGACCTGGGCTACCTACTCGATCTGTGCCTTGAGGCCGACCCGGAATTTGCCGCGCTGGAATCCCAGATTGAGGGGCTAACCCCCTACGCAGTGGAGATGCGCTATCCGGCCGATTTCCCCCTGCGACCCACACGGGAGGAGGTGGCGGCGTTCTACCGCCAGGCCCAGACGGTCTCCGAGTTCGTGCAGCGTAAACTTTCGATCTAGCGACAGATGCCATGCTCGATCAATTCCGTCTTGCCGTCTACCGCTTCACGCTGCGGCCGCGGGAGGAGATGATCCTGCCCGTGTACA
>JACNHM010000474.1 GCA_014383605.1 Chloroflexota bacterium | reverse complement strand
TGCCAAGTCCACCGCCTTTCTGCCGGGCTTGGCAGTCCGGCAAGAGCAAATCTGGATCTACTGAGACTCAGTAGATCCAAGAAGCTCGCGGTGGACTGCCAAGTCCACCGCCTTTCTGCCGGGCTTGGCAGTCCGGCAAGAGCAAATCTGGATCTACTGAGACTCAGTAGATCCAAGAAGCTCGCGGTGGACTGCCAAGTCCACCGCCTTTCTGCCGGGCTTGGCAATCCGGCAAGAGCAAATCTGGATCTACTGAGACTGCGTCACACCCTCTTTGACAAACGATAGGATTTGGTATACAATCTGCGGGCTAAAACAAGACCACGATCGCCCTCAAGGAGGTTGCCGGGTGTTGAAGTTCATCATTTCAGCCTTGTTCGTCTTGATAGGATTGGCCGCGCTGGGTGGAGCGCTGTTCGGGAAAGGTAAGCGCTCTAGCCTGGGCCTGGCCTTGCTCGCTTTCATGTTCTTGGGAGGCGCGGCCGCTGTCTATTGGCTGGTTCCCACGTCCGTCTCCCCAGTGGAGAAACGGGCCACAGCCACAGCCGTGACCCGAGCTACGGTGCGGGCGCCCCAGCCCAAGCCCACGGCAACCTCCGATAGTCGTGGCTATATCGCCTTCCACTCCGACCGCTCTGGCAACTATGACGTTTGGCTCATGCGTGACGATGGCGCGGGGTTAACACAGCTCACCGACAGCCCTGAGCGCGACATCGAACCCGCCTGGTCGCCAGATGGCTCGCAGATCGTTTTCGCCTCCGGCCGGGATGATCCTTCCAATCTGGAATTATACGTCATGAATCCTGACGGCAGCGACCCACGGCCGCTGTTGGAAACTCCCGGCGACGACCTGGGCGCCGAATGGTCGCCAGACGGCAGCAAAATTGCCTTCCACTCCAACATGGATGGTAACTTCGAGATATACGTCGTCAACAGCGATGGCACGAATCTGATTCGGCTGACCGAAAACGAGGTTACCGACAGCCGTTGCACCTGGTCCCCCGATGGCCGCCAGATCGCTTTCACCTCCAACAGGGAGGGTAACACCGACATCTACGTCATGGACTCCGACGGCGGCAACGTGCTGCGTCTGACGGAACACTGGGGCAACGACGTGATGCCCAAGTGGTCCCCCGACGGTCAATGGCTGATCTTTGAATCTGATCGCGCCGGCATCAACGCCCTGTGGATCATGGCTCCCGATGGCAGCCAGCAGCGTATGCTCACCGAAACGCCGATGTACGATGCCACGCCAGGCTGGGCCGAGGAGGGCAAACAAGTCGTCTTCGCCTCCAACAGGCTGAAGCAATGGGAGATCTACATCATGGACCTGGAAACGCTGACCCCTCTCCTCCTGACCAAGCACCAGGACGCCGATCGTTTCCCCGTCTGGACAAAGACGGTGGGCGGCACATAGACAGCTTCACTTATTCTTGGGCTCACGGCCTCGCTTCGCCGGCGCTGTCTGTGGTCTATTGCCCAGCACGTAGGGCAAGAAGCGCTGCTGGACATCACCGGCCACTGTGATCTCCAGGAGCGGGATGGCATCATCAGCCAGCCGCTGCCCGCTGACGTCGTAAGCCGCCAGCCGTTCCCCTCCCGCCAGTCCATACAGTCCCACCTCCAGCCCATAGGTGCCGGCTGGCAGTGCCCAAGGTAAACTCAGCAGCCGTTCGTCCCGCACCACCTCTCCAGGCCCCCATAGATCGGTCGGATAGTTGCCATCACCGGGCGGCCCATCCTCCCCGAAGACGAACCTCCCCTGGGCATCCAGCAGGTGCATGAAGACCGTGTAGTCGCCCTCTACTGGTTCCTCAGCTTGCCAGTAGAGAGCGAGCGAGCGGATGCGCCCCCCCAGTCCCTCCGGCGGCCCGACGTCATAGCCCAGCAGGGCGATGCGGCCTCCGGTTGGCTCCTCCAGCACGTATTGCGCTGGCGTCTGTATCACGTAGCCGGGTGATGGGCTGGCCCGCACCGGCAACCGCCCAAAAAGCGCCCCGCCGCCGAGGGGATTGCCTTGCCCATCGTACACGGGGAGATGATTTTGGCTCTCGTCGTCCACGAAGAGGGTCACGGCCACCTGGCCGCGGGCTGGCGCCGGCACGTCCGCGGCGATCTCGATCCAGTAGGTCTCGCAGAACATGTCGCCTGGCTGCCAGAGAGTGGTGGCGAAATTGCCATTGCCGGGATAGTGATTGCGACTGCCGTAGGACTGCTCCCCCGCGCCCAGCAGGTGCACGCCCACGGTGTAGTTGGTCTCCATCGGCGCCAGCCCCCGCCACCAGAGGGTAACCGCCAGCCCCTCACCCGGATGCACCGCCTCCGGCCAAAGGTCATAGGCCACCAACTCCGCCTGGCCATCGAACACAACGCCCAGGCGCTGCGCTCGCTCCGGCACATCCGCTTCGCTCAACAAAGGCGGCGCGGCGTAGGCCGGGCTGATGAGGCCGAAAGGCACCCAGAGTGCCGCCGCCAGCGCCAGCAGGCCCAACGCCACCAGTCCCCACGCCCGCATCTTGCTCGGCAGCCACTCGCTCAGTCCCCAGGTGATCAGCAGCGCCACCGCGGGCAGCGCCGGCAACAGGAAGCGCCCCCGCAGTTGTTGACCCCCCAGGCGCAACTCTCGATACAACGGCAAAGCCAGGAAGCAACATGCGGCGAAGACCAGCAAACCCACACTCAGCCAGCGCCATGCCCATCGCTCTCGCCACAAGCCCAGGAGCACGCCCGCCGCGGCCAGCCCGCACAGCACGGCCAACACGGTGAAGACCCATCCGTCTGGTCCCACGTTGCCCCAACCAAAAGAGGCCCAGAAGGTCTGGAAAGCATAGGGCGCCAGCCGCGGCAGGTTGTCCCAGGCCAGCCCGCGCAAAAAGCCTTGTTGCAGCATGGGAGCGATTTGGCGTTCCAGGCGGGGCAGCGGGTGGCCGGCAGTTCGCCAGTTGTGCCACAACCATCCGCCGACCAGCAGCACCGCCGCGCCGAGGCCCACTCCCATCCACCGCCACAGTTCGCGCCGTGTCTGACCAGCTCGCCAGGCTCGCCACAGACCAACGACCAGCGCGACTGCGGCCAGCGGCGCCAGCGCCAGCGCCGTGAGCTTGGTCAACACGGCCAGCGCGGTGGAAAGCGCCAGCCCCAACAGCGTCCACCCGCGGGGCGGTTCCAGCGCCACCCGCGCCGCGAAATAGAGCGCCCAACCACCCAGAACGCTGACCAGAACGTCGTTGGTGACCACGCTGTTGATGAACAGGAACTGGGGGGCGAAGGCATGGAGCGCTGTGGCTGCCAACGCCAGGACAGGCCGATTCGGCCAGAGGAAGCGTGCCAGCAGGTAGGTGGCCAGGCAGCCCAGCGTGCCCATCAACGCCGACATGATCCGGGCCAGGTGTACTGCCAGCACCGTGCCCCGCCAGGGAAAACGCTCCACCTGTAGGTCGTGGACGGCGAAGTTGACGCCTCCCTCGCCGGTGCCGCGGGTGGCGTAGGGGTTGACCACGGGCACCAGGTTGTCGCTGGTGTCCACGGCCAGGAGCGGCAGCGCCGCCAGGAGGTAGTAGAGGGGCGGCTGTGTGGCCTCGTCGTACTGGTACTCTTCCGTCAGCCGCTGGTCCGGCGGCGGCAAGGCCCGGCGGCGGGCCACGTACTCCACGAACTTATAGTGCGCCCACTCGTCGTGCGCTTCCCACAGCGGCACGACGACGCTGTACAGCACGCTCAGCGCCAGGTGGGCCAGGAGGATGACGATGGCCAGCCAATGGTGCTTATCTCTCAGCCGCATCTCCCCAATCTCCGCCCCCAGGGCTTCACCGGCTGTCCCGTCGGCGCAGATACCGCTGGGCGACTTCGGCCAGCAACGCCGCGCCCACAGGCAGCGCGTCTTCGTCCATGTCAAACGTCGACGTGTGCAACAGACGCTCGGCTCCGCCCGGCGCCTGCACGCCCAGCCGGCAGAAGCAGCCCGGCGCTTCCCGCGCCAGGAAGCTGAAGTCCTCCGCCCCCATGCGCGGCTGCGCCTCCACTACGTTTTCGGGGCCCAGCAGATCGCTCGCCACCGCCTGCACGAAGGCGGCCATCTCCGGATCGTTCACCGTGGGCGGATAGCCCTCGACGATGCGCAGCCGAAAGTCGCCGCCCAGCGCCCGCGCCACGCCGCAGGCCCGCTCCAGTTCACGCAGGATCTGCTGCCGCACCTCCGGGTTGAAGGCGCGAATGGTGCCCTTGAGCAGTGCCCGGTCGGGGATGATGTTGTGCTTGGTGCCCGCCTCGATGGCTCCCACGGTGACCACGCCGCTTTCGACGGGATTCACGCGGCGGGCGATGATCTGCTGCAGCGCCAGGATCACGTGCGCCGCCAGCAGGATGGTGTCCGTGCCCTTGTGAGGGGCGGCGCCATGACAGCCCTTGCCGATGACCTCCACCTCGAAGAGGTCGGCGGCGGCCATCAGGAGGCCTGGCTTCACAGCCAGCGTGCCCGCCGGGTATTCGCTGGACACGTGCAGCCCGAACACGGCGTCCACCCCGGCCATGACGCCTTCCTCCACGAAGCGCCGGCCGCCGCTCTTGCCCTCGTCGTCCGGCCCCTCCTCGGAAGGCTGGAAGAGGAAACGCACACGGCCCGGCGGCGGGTTCTCGGCCAGGAGCATGGCCGCCCCCAGCAGCATGGCCACGTGCCCGTCGTGGCCGCAGGCGTGCATCACCCCCGGCGCCTGCGAGGCGTAGGGGACGTCGTTCTCCTCCTGGATGGGCAGCGCATCCATGTCGGCGCGCAGGGCGACCGTCGGCCCGTCGCCGCCGTCGAGGGTGCCGACGACTCCCGTGCGGGCCACGCCCGTCTGCACGTCTATTCCCAGAGAGCGCAGGGTATCGGCCACCAGCGCCGCCGTGCGCTGCTCCTGATAGGCCAGCTCCGGGTGCTGGTGAATAGCGCGGCGCAGCGTCCGAATGGATTCGTGTAACTCACGGGCACGTTGCAGCATGCTCATTCCTTTCTTCAAATCAGCCGATGGAGCCGATGGATCCGATACTGGAGTCTGGCGAATCTTGAGCACCATAATTCGTAGTAGCGACTTTAGTCGCCCTTTTCCGCCTGCAGACGACTGAAGTCGTCACTACGAGCCAAAAACGCCAGAGCCCAATCCGATAGTTCTTCGGCTTGATTGGCTGATTCTACGCCAGCTTCCGCACCACCTCGCCGGCCACGTCCAGCGTGCCGTCAGAGCCGCCCAGGTCGTAGGTGCGCACCTGACCCTCGGCGATGACGGCGGCGATGGCTTCCTCCAGCCGCGCGGCCAGCGCCCGCTCGCCCAGCCAGTCCAGCATCAGCTTGACTGCCAACAGCATGGCCGTGGGGTTGACCACGTACTGGCCGGCGTACTTGGGCGCCGAGCCGTGGGTGGGCTCGAAGATGGCGAAGTCGTCGCCGATGTTGCCGCTGGCGGCGAACCCCAGCCCGCCCACGAGCTGCGCGCAGAGGTCGGAGATGATGTCGCCGAACATGTTGCTGGAGACGATGACGCCGTAGTCCTGCGGGTTCTTCACCAGCCACATGGCCATGGCGTCCACGTTGGTTTCCCACAGCGCGATGTCGGGATACTCGGCGGCGATCTTGCGCGCCTCGCGCACCATCAGCCCGGAGGTCTCGCGGATGACGTTGGGCTTTTCCACCAGGGTCACCGTCGGGTAGCCGTGCCGCCTGGCGTACTCGAAGGCCTGGCGCACGATGCGCTGGCAGCCCTGGCGGGTGAAGATGCGGCAGGAGAGGGCGATGTCGGCGGAGTCCACACCCTGGAAGGCGGCCATGCGCGGGCTGGCGCCCTCCAGCACAGCGCGCACGTCGTCAGGCAAGGGATGGAACTCCACGCCGGCGTACAGCCCCTGCGTGTTCTCGCGGAAGACCACCAGGTCAAGGTCGTCGCGGAAGTTGAGGGGATTGCCCTGGAAGGCCTTGCAGGGCCGCAGATTGACATACAGGTCGAACGTTTGCCGCAGACGCACGATGGGGCTGCGGTAGACCAGCCCCTGGCCCTGCAGTTCGGGGATCAGCTCCTTCTCCGCTTCCTCGTTGGGCTTGGAGGTGATGGCGGCGAAGAGGGCGCAGTCGCACGTTTTGAGCGTGTCCAAGGTGCGCTGGGGAAGCGCATCGCCCTCGGCGCGCCAGAACTCCCAGCCGATGTCGGCAGGAATGTACTCAGCATCGAGAGCGATGGCATCGAGCACGATCTTCGCTGCATCCATGACGTCCACACCGATGCCGTCCCCCGGCATCCAGGCGATACGATACTTGGGCATTTGGGAACCTCCTCAGAGTATGGTGTATCGTGACCGATCTTCCGGCGCCAAACGCAAACGTAAAACGTGAAACGTAAAGTGAAAGTTACGCTTTACGCTTTACGCTTTACGCTTTAC
>JACNHM010000463.1 GCA_014383605.1 Chloroflexota bacterium | reverse complement strand
TTGATGATCACAGGCGATGGCAGCTTCAGCCCAGCAACTGCTCCAGCGGCGTATAGGCCAGCCCAAAGGCCTCAGCCACCGCGGCGTAGGTGATGTGGCCAGCAAATACATTCACACCCTTGGCCAAAGCGGGATCTCTGCTCACGGCTTCGAAGAAGCCATGATTGGCCAGCTTCACGACGTAAGGCAGGGTGGCATTGGACAAAGCATAGGTCGAAGTCCGTGGCACAGCTCCCGGCATGTTGGTCACACAATAATGGATCACCCCATCCACCAGATAGACCGGATCGCTGTGCGTCGTGGGGCGCGAGGTCTCCATGCAGCCACCCTGGTCAATGGCCACGTCCACCACCACACTCCCCGGCTTCATGGTGCTGATCATCTCCCGCGTCACCAGACGGGGGGCCTTGGCCCCAGCGATCAGCACGGCGCCAATCACCACGTCGGCAAAGCGCACCGTTTCGGCGATGTGCAGGGGATTGGAACTCAAGGTGGTCAGATTGCCGTGCAGGATCTCGCTCAGATAGCGCAGCCGCTCGATATTGATGTCCAAGATGGTCACGTGGGCCCCCATGCCCAGAGCGATGTGCGCGGCACTGGTACCTACCACCCCGCCGCCGATAACGGCCACACCGGCAGGCCGCACGCCAGGCACTCCCCCCAGGAGTTTCCCCCGTCCACCGTTCATCTTCTCCAGAAAGTGCGCGGCCTCCTGCACCGACATCCGACCGGCCACCTCACTCATGGGTGTCAGCAGCGGCAGGCTGCCATTGGGTAACTCGACTGTCTCATAGGCAATGCCGGTAACGCCGCGGCTCTGCAGCTCGCGGGTCAGATCCTCACAAGCGGCCAGATGCAGATAGGTGAACAGCAGGAGCCCCGGGCGCAGGAAATCGTACTCCTGGGGCATCGGCTCTTTGACCTTCAGCACCATTTCCGCTCTCCCAAAGACTTCAGCCGGCGAGCCCACCAGTTCAGCGCCAGCTCGCTCGTACTCGGCTTCGGAAAAGCCACTCCCTTCCCCGGCGTGGGTCTCCACCAGGACCTGATGCCCGGCATCGGCCAACAGGTGTGCACCGCCCGGGGGGAGCGAAACCCGATACTCGTTGTCCTTGATTTCCTTGGGTACGCCGATGATCATCTTTGATCCTCCAGTTTTGTGTAGTCGCCGGCCACAGCCGGCGAAGCGGGTTATGATCGTCGCTGTGTGAACACCGCACACTACGCCTTGTCCACGCTGACAATGCTCCACTGATCCAGATGCTCGCGGTACAAGAGCCGGAAACGAGCATCTCCCTCGACCTGCACGACGAAACAGGGGCCTTCGGGAGTGCGCCAGGCCCGCTCCAGCGCGTCAACCACCCACCGCTTGCCCTGCCAGGTGAAGGCCCGCGGCTCCTGGGCGTAGGTGTGGCCGGAGTAACACTCGACGGTGAGGGCAGCCTCGTTGTCGTCGCCTTCCATCTCGCAAAACCCACCCCCTCCCAACCTCCCCCTGCAAGGGGGAGGGGCTTTCTCGCCTCCATCAGACGCCTCAGACGCATCAGTCCCTTCTGTTCACGGCGTGGGGCTGAAATCCACCGCCGAGGAGTCGCCGACGTTGAAACGGCGGAAGCGATCTCGCACCACGGCGTCCTTGCCCACCAGCGACTGGTCGAGCATGGCGTCTTCGATGATCGCCCCGGCGTCAATGATGGAATCACGGATGATGGAGCAGCGCACCTCGGCACCTTCGCCGATGGTCACGTAGGGGCCGACGACGGAGTTTTCCACCTGCGCTGTGGGCGCGATGTGCACGGGCGGGATGATCACGGAGTTGAGCGCCTGCGCCTGTTCCCCGTTGGCCTGACCATGCTCCAGCAGGTAGCGGTTGGTGTGCAGCACCGCCGCTGGCGTGCCGCAATCCTCCCACACCTCCACCGTCCAGGCGTTGAAGCGCTGGCCTCGATCCACCAGAATCTGCAGCGCATCGGCCAGAAAGTACTCCCCCTGAGTCTGGATGTCCTGCTCGATGAGTTCGTCAATGGCCTCCATGAGCGCGCCGCCATCCTGGAGGTAGTAGAGGCCGATCACCGCCAGGTTGGAGATGGGCTCGGCCGGCTTCTCCACGAAGCGAGCGATGAACCCTTCGTCGCCGAGGGTGACCACACCGAAGCGGCGCGGGTCATCCACCTCTTTGCAGTAGATCACGCCGTCGCTGGGCAGCTCGCGCAACGGGGCCAGATCGGCCTCGAAGATGGTGTCCACGAAGAGAATGAGCACGTCGCCCTGGACGTACTCCCGCGCCAGCCGGATGGCGTGCGCCTGGCCCAGCAACTCTTTCTGCTCCACGTAACGGGCGGGGAAGTCGTAGTTGGCCGTGACGTATTCCTCGATCTGGTCGCCCAGGTAGCCGACGATGAAGATGATCTCCTCGATGTCCAGGCCCTGCAGCTTGTCCAGCACGTGGCCCAGCACGGCCTTGCCGGCCACGTTGAGCAACGGCTTGGGCTTGGAGTAGGTATGCGGCCGCAGCCGCTTGCCGAACCCCGCCAGGGGGATGATGACTTTCATAGGGTTCCATCTCCGCAGTTCAGCATCTCGATTGATTCGTCGTCCTTCTCGTACTCGTAGACGACAATACCCCGTTCTCGGACCTCGCCCAGCAAGCTCAAGGCACTAGCGCTATCAAATTCCTCGGGGGTAAAGCCCAAGGGTTGAATGTAATCCGTACCTGCTTGCCAGGCGATCCAACCTAACCACTGATGCCGCTCTAGCTTTGCCATCTGGGCGAAGTCGTTAGACAGGATCACCAGATCAATGTCGCTGTCGTCGTGCGGGATGCCATAGGCGTACGAGCCATAGAGTACTGCCTTATGTGTGTCAATTTCGCGGCGCACGAAAGCCAGATAACGGTCTAAGTGCTTTCGAAGTTTATCTTTCTCAAAAACCATTGAAATACCTCTTCCATCTGAGCTACCAGCAACGAGATGCGCTCTGGTGTAAGCATTTCAGGGTCAAGCACACCAGGATAGCGCGTTCCTGTGTAGTAGATGTCCATATCCGAGATGTCCCGCGCCAGTTCCTCCGGGATGGCTATTTGCCTTATACGTCTGAGTAACGCCCGCAAGTCGTGAACGTATGGAGGACGCTGGCCAGTCTCGGCCACAATCACCGTCTTCAAGAGTTTCTCGATGGCTTGCTGGCAGTGGAAAGCCGCGTCCCGATAATCCGCCATCTGCAGTGCGTTGTGTGCCGATTGGCGGTCCGCTTCAGCGTAAGCCAGCCATTCCCGGATGTCCTCTTCTGCCGCTCTCACAGTACCGGCCTCCGCTTGTGTCAATCCGTCGCCTGCTCGTAGGCGTAATAAGCATCGCACATCGCTTTTCGGCTTATGCATATGCAGCGATACGCAAGGGGACGTCAAGCTTCTGGCGTTGCTGCAAGAAGCTTCTGCTGAAATTCAGGATGGTAAGCCCAACCAACTCATGGGTGTCCGGGTCCACCCGCAGAAAGACATCTGCCTCCTGCTCGATGGAGATTGCCGAACGCGCTGCACCCAGGGCCATGTGCAGGATGTCCGTTTCGTAGTCGTAGGCCAGGTGAAATCCCTGCCGCCCATCTCCTCGTGTTTCCATATCAATTCCCCTCCGCCACGCCCCCACGGTCATCGTGACCGGGATGCCGTCCTTATCCGGCACTGTGAACAGAACCGCACGTTCAGCCAAGGGGTGGCCTCCTCTCGTGCCACTCCGTGGCCTTCTCGTGAGCGTAAGCGGCGCGCAAGACCATCTCCTCGCCGAAGGCCGGCCCCATGATCTGCAGGCCCACGGGCAGCCCCGCGGCGTCGAAACCGCAGGGGACGGACAGGCCGCAGATGCCCGCTAAATTCATGCTCAAAGTGAAGACGTCGGAAAGGTACATCTGCAGTGGGTCGTCCACCTTCTCGCCGATGCGGAAGGCCGTCGTCGGCGACGTGGGACAGGCGATGACGTCCACCCGCTCAAAGGCAGCGTCGAAATCCCGCTTGATCAGCGTGCGCACCTGCTGCGCCCGCAGGTAGTAAGCATCGTAATAGCCGGCCGAGAGGGCATAGGTGCCCAGCATGATGCGCCGCTTGACCTCGGCGCCGAAGCCAAGCTGCCGCGTGCGACGGTAGGCATCGTCCAAATCCAGCGCATCGGCCACGCGGTAGCCGTACTTCACGCCGTCGTAGCGGGCCAGATTGGCCGAAGCCTCGGCGGGGGCGATGAGGTAGTAGACCGGCAAGGCGTACTCCGTGTGCGGCAGCGATACCTCGACGACCTCCGCGCCCAGATCGGCCAACTGCTCGACCGCCGCCCGCACGGCCAGCTCTACCTCCGGCTGCATCCCCTCAATGAAGTATTCCTGGGGCACACCCACCCGCAGGTCCCGCACATCCCCATCCAGCGCGGCGGCGTAGTCCGGCACGGGCACGTTCACGCTGGTGGAATCGCGCCGGTCGTAGCCCGCAATGGCGCCCAGCAGCAGCGCGGCGTCGGTCACGTCCTTGGCCAGGGCGCCGATCTGATCGAGAGATGAAGCGAAGGCCACCAGCCCGTAGCGGCTGACCCGCCCGTAGGTCGGCTTGAGGCCCACCACTCCGCACAGGCTGGCCGGCTGGCGCACGCTGCCGCCCGTATCCGATCCCAGCGCCCCCAGACATTCGTCGGCAGCCACCGCCGCCGCACTCCCGCCGCTGGAACCACCGGGCACCCGCGTCAGGTCCCAGGGATTGCGGGTGGTGACGTAGGCCGAGTTCTCCGTCGAGGAGCCCATGGCAAACTCGTCGGTGTTGGTCTTGCCCAACAGCACGGCGTGAGCCGCCCGCAGCTTCTCGATCACCGTGGCCTGGAAAGGCGGGATGAAGTCCTCCAGGATGCGCGAGCCGCAGGTGGCGGGCACGCCCTGTACGCAGATGACATCCTTGATGGCCAGGGGAATGCCGGTCAGGGGATGCAGCTCGTGGAGCCGGCCCCCCCGGCGCGCCGCAGCGATGGCCGCGTCCGCTTGTTGAGCTTCCTCCAGGGCGGTTTCCGGCGTCAGGCACAGATAGGCCTTGACCTCGTTGTCCACGGCCAGGATGCGGTCGAGCACAGCCTGGGTCAGCTCCACCGAGGAAATCTCCCCCCGCAGGAGCAGGCGATGCGCCTCGTGGATGGTCAGTTCGTGTAGCTTCATCGCCGCACCGTGTCACTCCAGGATAGCCCGCACGCGGAAGCAGCCTTCCGCCGCGTCGGGGGCGTTGGCCAGCACATCTTCGGGAAGGAGAGACGGCCGCGCTTCGTCGTCCCGCATCACATTGCGCAACGGCAGCACAGTGGCTGTGGGTGGGATATCGGAGGTGTCCACTTGTTGCAGCGAAGCCGCGTGGTCGAGGATAGCCGAAAGCTGCTCACGGAAGCGCTCTTTCTCCTCCGCCGTGAGCGCCAGCTTGGCCAGGTCAGCGATGTGCTCCACGTCTTTCAGGGTCAGGGTCATGCCATGCCTCGCACAGGGGCAATGCCAGCGACGAACTGACCAGATTATAACACCTTCAGGCAGGCGGAGCAAATGCTGAGGGGTCTGAGGGGTTGTTGCGGGGAAGGTCAAACGCTTGCGCGGGGAGCGCGAGTGGCGGTGTCACCGCTTGTGTGGTACAATGCTGATCGCTCGCCACCGTGCCTGGGGCGAGCTACCGGCAAGACAGGAAGAGAGTCATGGGGGATTTCAACGGTTGGCTGCTGCTGCAATGGCTGGGCTACGTGGTCATCGGAATAGGCATGCTGGGCGCGATCCTGCCCGTGGTGCCGGGGCCAGTGCTCATCTGGCTGGGAGCGCTGCTGTGGGCCTGGGCCGATCACTTCCAGCGCATTGGCTGGCCGACGCTGACCATTCTGGCGGTGCTGATGATCGCCGGCGGCGGCGCAGAGTTCTGGATGAGCGCGCTGGGCGCTCGCCGCGGTGGGGCGTCTTGGCCGGCACTGCTGGCCGGGGTGGCCTTGGGCATTGCGGGATTCTTTCTGCTCTCCCTCCCCGGAGCCATCGTCGGCGTGGTGCTGGGCATTCTGGCCGTGGAAGCCTGGCGAACAGGCGGGCTGCGGCCGGCGCTCAAAAGCAGCGGCGGCTTCCTCCTGGGCTACCTCCTGGCCGCCGCCGTACAGCTTTCCCTGTCTCTGATCATGGTCGCCATCTTCGCCTGGCAGGCGCTGGGGAGACCGTCGTAAGACGTAAAACGTAAAGCGTAATGCGTAAAGCGTAACTCAACACATCACGTTTTGGTCGCGGCTCCATGTGCTCGTGGCTTATTCCCAGAACTCGGGCGACCACGGCCGGGCATCCAGCACCCTGTCCTCCTCGCCGACGACGCGGAAGCGGCGCGTCGGCTCGCCGTGCATCGCCGGCGGCATCATCGGCTGCTGAAACGGCGAAAACCACGGCGACGCCTGC
>JACNHM010000471.1 GCA_014383605.1 Chloroflexota bacterium | reverse complement strand
AGGCGCAGGTCGGCCACCAGGTCGGCGTCCATCGTGGCGCGCATCACGCCGTGCAGCGCGCTGGCCAGCGATCCGCCAATGGCGTAGGGTACGTCAAGAGTCTCCAGGGCATCCACCACAGCCAGCGTCACGGCGATCTGCTCTGTCAACATGCGTCATTCTCCGGCAAGGGACCATAGACGCGGGCGGCCAGCTCCGGGCCCAGCAGCAGATCGGCCAGACGGCGCCGGCGTAGGGCAGGGGTGTCGTCGGGGTGGCGTTGGCGCAGCCCGGCCATAGCCAGCGTCCGCACCGTCCGGCTCATCTCCGCCATCAAGGCCATTTTGCGCCAGGGGGGCATCTGCCGCAGTCGCTCGATCTGCATGTTTTCGACGTCAGGTGAAGTATCCGCAGACAATACAGTCACTATTACACCTCATGAGCATGGTGCCCGTGGGTAGGGGCGGGTCTTGCACCCGCCCAGGGCGACCGTTTTGTTCGTAGTGACGACTTCAGTCGTTCGGTGCGGGGAAGAAGCGACTAAAGTCGCTACTACGAACCCGCATCTTGTGGTTGCAGGGCGACCGCAAGGGATCGCCCCTACTCATTGATCTAACGTTAACCGCGTGTTGCGTGGATCGTGACCGCGCATCACGAGGCGCACGAAGTCGGAAAAGCGACGCTGTAGTTCTTCTACGGTGCAAGGCAGCCCGCCTGTCTTCAAGGCCTGCAAGAGGTTATCCACCGGCAGGGTCAACGCCTCGATGCCGCGCAGGGCCTGGGTGGCGGCGGCCACGAACCCATCGGGGATGGCCGGATCATCGTCGCGCTGCTCCAGGAAACGCTCGATGGGCTGGCGCTCCTTGGGTGCCATGGCCTGCAGGCTGCCCTGGGCCGTCTCGCTGCTCAGGTTGGCCCGCAAGGCCTGTCGCCAGCGGATCAACAGATCGTCCAGCCGCTCGTCGAAATGATCCAGCATGTCGTCGGCCCCGCCGACGTGCTGGCGCTGCGCCGGCCGCAGATGACAACCTGGACAGGTCGGCGTGCCGGCGATCACTCCCTCGTGGAACTCACGACAGGTGGGCAGCCCGGCAAGCGCCTCCTTCCAGCCCTCCAGCTCGGCCTTGTTGAGCAGGTCAATGGCCGAGAGCGTGTCCAGCGCCCGCAGACGCGAGTCCTTGTACAGTTGCTGGCGGCGGTCATCGGCCTGAGGTCCCAGCACCAAGCGGCGGTGCTGCTCGGCGTAGGCGGTGACGTAGCCTGACTTCAGCGCCTCCAGCTCGCGCGTCAGCGCCGGGCCGCGGCGCGCCTCCTCCCCTTTGCCCAGCAGACGCACGTCGTCCAACAGCGTCTGGCGGGCGGCAGCGGCCCGCGGCGACCAGGGATGATCCTCGGGCAGGTTGGCCTGAGCCTCGGCCAGATAGGCGGTGGCGGGCTGAATCCGGTCCACCAGCTCCAGCAACTGTTCGGCTCGCTGCACGACGGCCCGATCGTCGAGTGCTTCGGTGATCTGTTGCACCGTCGAGCGCAGGTTGCGCAGCTTGCCCACGGTGTTGAAGCGAGCCAGCTCTTCCAGGAATCCTTTGTAGCCGCGCAGGTGAGCCGTCAGGTCCGTGGTGGAAAGGCCGACGGCTGGCAAATCGCTCCTGGTCACCACACCAGACTGGCTTTCGATGGTGAAGCGGTCGGTGAAGAGCGGCGTGTTCCACAATTGCAGCCCCTGCTGCAGGCGTCCCTGGATCGTGGCCGTCCGCTCCAACTCGGCGCCCACGACGCGCTGCAGCTCCTTCACCGCCTGCTCGCGGGTCTTTTCATCTTCACTGCGGATCAGTCCCGGCGCCAGCCCCAGCCCTTCGAAGATCATGGTCCAGAGATTGAGGGGCAGGGTGCGCGGCTGCTTGTAGAAGCGGAAATCGGTCAGATCGGCGATGGCCATCGTCGCCGCACGCTCGACGGAACCGGCGTCCAGCTCCACCTTGCCGCCCAGGTTGAGCACGACGTCGCCGTTGTAGACCAGGGCCAGCAGCACGACGACCGCCCACTCCGGCTCCAGGCCGAAGAACAGGTCCTTTTCGATGGGTTTTTCGATGCCGCCCGCCACCGTCTCGATCACCTCGCCGCGGTTGACCACCTGGCCGGCGGGCTTTTGTTGCAGGAGATCGAGGTAACGACGGGCATAGGGCGACGGATAGGGCCGCAGGGTGCCTTCGTCGTCCACCAGTCCCAGCCCCTCCAGCACGCCCAGGGCCAGTTGCGTGCGTCCCCGCCCGGCCAGGAAACGGACGGCTTCCATGGCGTTGATGGGGCGGGCGGCCTCGCTGATGGGCTGGGACAGCCGCTGGAAGGCGGGATAGTCGGGATAGCGGTCCTCGAACTCGGGCGCCAGCAGGTCGGCGGCGATCAGCCGCAGAAGCTCTTCGATGGTCTGACTGGCCGTGCTGCGGAGGCGGGCCAGCACGGCGCTTATGGGTTCAGTCACGCCCTGGTAGGTCACCTGCAAGTGACCCGTCAGGTGCTCGCGCAGCCAGCGCAGAAGCCGCCTGAGGTACTCTTCGGCCTTTGCGGTGTAGGTTTCCTGATGCGCGGCGGCCTCGCCGGCCATGGCCCGGGCGCCAGCGTACTGGCGCAGGAGGTCCTCGAAAGCCTGATCCAGCCCGGTCAACTGGAAAATGACCTCGTCGGGCCGCTGCTCGTCGTGCCACGCACGGGCCATGAAGGGCGGGATCACGTACACGTAGAAGTCCCGCGGCGGCTGGGCGGTGCTGCGCTCGTCGGGCGCGCCAAAAAACAGATAGCCCGGGCGCGTCACCAAACGTTCGGCCCAGGGCAACTCGTAGAACCAGATGCGGTGGCCGGTGGCGTAGGTGGTGTCACCCAAGTTGAGGGCTCGCCGCAGGGCATCGAAGAAGTAGCGATTGAGGTCGCTCCTCTCCATGAACTCGCCCCGCTCGCTGATCTTGGCGTCGAAGTCAATGTCCTTCTTGACGTCCACGTAGTATTGGCCGTTGGCGTCGTTGCAGGAGATGTACTGGCCGCTGACGGTGCGCATGATCTCGCGCAGCGCCACCTGCACCTGGTCCAGCAGGAAGTCGGCGGTAAGCTCGGGCATGTGCACGTGCAGGCAGAGATCGTCGCGCAGTTCTTCCGGCGTAGCGCCCAGCGGCACGTAGATGTCGCTGGTGGTCAGCCGGTGCACACCGAGGGCGTGGATCATGCGCAGGGCCGTGGGCAGCAGGTGCGGGCGGGTGTAGGCGTTGCGGACGCGGCCCTCCAGCACGTTGCTCTTCTCGATGACCTCGGCCACGCCGGGCAGCCCGCGCATGGCCGGGTTCTCGCGCAACACGTCCCAGTAGTGATCGTAGGAGATCAAGCCAGGCTGGTCGGCCGGCACTGCCTGATCCAACATGGCCTGCATCGCCTGGCTGTAGGTCCTGAGTGCCTCGCGCTTCTCGACGACGTAGACGCGCTCAAACGTCGCAATGTAGGCCGGATGGATGGGAAAGAGTTGAGCGAACTCGTCCAGTCGCTCGGCCAAACGGCTGTAGAGGGGGGTGAATTGCCGCAAGTGCTCGGTGATGCGAGCCAACTGTGCGTCGGTCTTGCGCAGCAAGCGGTGGGAGACGACGTAGGCGATATCTTCGCGGGCGATGCGCACCTGTTCGAAGCGATCGCGCACCCGGCGCAACTGCTGGGCGACGAAGGCGAAACGAGGGCTATCGAAGAGGGTCTCCTGCAAGCCACCCAGAAAGCGGAAGGGGGTCAGGGCGGCCACCTCACCCAATTCGCGCAAAAAGCCCAGGTCCAGGATCAATTGCCTTTCCTCGCGTGTGCGCAGGTAGTCGAGCAGCTCATCCACTACCAGCAGAATGCCATGATCGGGATAGCGTTGCTGGAAAGCGGCCACTGCGGCGATGATGGCGTCCTTGTTGTTGGTCAGTTGGTCTGCTGGGGGGAACACGAAGGGCGTCCCCCATCCCTCCAGGGCAATCTCCAGTTCCCGCAACAGCATATCGCGCAGGTTGCCGGTGACACCGCCGATCTCCGTGCGCACCACCTTGAAGCGTCCGGCGATCGCTCCCGCAGCCTTCTGCACCAGGGGATGATCCAAGACGGGCACCAGATCGGCGTATTCGGCCAGGCCCGAGATGACCGCCATCAGGTGTGACTTGCCCGTGCCGTAGTTGCCGACGATGAGCACGCCCTTGTTGTCGCGCGGGGTCTGGAACTGCAGTTGGGGGATGACGACGTTGGCCAGCTGGTCGGCCATGCGGTCGGAGATGACGTAGGTGCGAACCAGATGGCGGGCAGTGTCCTCTTGATCGGCATCCCGCAACTGGATAACGGTCTCAATGGGATCAAACTGGACCAGGTCACGATAGCGCATGGCGATTCCTCCCTGTGTTCGGCTCAGTCCAAAGCGGCTATCAGCACTTCCGGCTTCCGCCAGGTACGATAGTGGCTGTGTTCAGGCACAGCGTAGGTCAACACGTCGTCCGAGGTGCTTCCGGGCCAGGCCACCGCCAGCCGGGTGATCCGGCTGGCCTGGCGCAGCAGCCTCAGGGGGTCGAGATGGAGCGTCGGCTCAAACAGCAGGTCTATCTCGGTGCACAGCACAGGGCCAGGGGCCAGCGCACGAAGGCGGGTTTCCATCCACTGGCGAGCCAACCGCGACCGGCCCGCGGGCGGCTGCGACAGCAGCGCGGCGCTGAGTTCCCGCCCCACACGTAGTTGCGGCCAGCCGTATTCGGATGCCAGTTCCTCAGTGGCGCGCTCTAGCCGGGAAACCTCTGGGTGCACCAGGAGCAGGCATGGATGGTAGTCTGATGTGGTCAGAAAAGCCCTGATCGCCTTGTGCATGCTGTGCTTCTTCCCATGGGACAGGGTAAGGGAAAAGGTCCAACGGAAGACGGCCACGCCAGTACTGCCAACGAGTGGCCTCGTAGTGAAGTATACCATCATTTGGGGGAAGTGGCAAGCAAATCAGCGGCGGTGTTCGCTTGCTTGGAAGCTGTTCAAAAGCAACTTCCCGTGAAAATCCGTCGCATCCGTCACATCCGTGTCCTATCTCAGGAGACCGTGCTATAGTCAAATGCGGCTGTAGTGGTAAGGAGCGAGGCAAAACTATGCTTCCTGGAAAAGGCGAGGTTATTCTCGGACAAGTCCTTATGATGGGCAGTTTGCATTTGGGGCCGAATGGCCGTATGATATGCGCCGCGAGTCATAACCAACGACCATGGTAACGGAGGAGGGACATGACGGGGTCTCAACCAGTGCAAGCGGCGGTGATCGGCTGCGGCAGCATGGGCCGCCATCACATCCACAGGATGCTGCAACAGACGGGCACGACGCACGTCGCCGTGGTGTGCGAGCCGGAGCCGGAGGCGTATGTCGCGGCGGTGGAGTTGTTTGAGGAGGCGGGCCTGGAGCCGCCGCCCAACCAGCCCGATCTGGATCGCCTGCTGGCCGAGTACGACGGCCAGTTGGACGGTGCCTTCATCATCACGCCCCACGCCTACCATCACGACCAGGCCAAGGCCTGTCTGGAGGCGGGGTTGGACGTGCTGCTGGAAAAGCCCATGGCCATGAACGGCGCCGAGGCGCGCAGCCTGATCGAGACACGCGACGGCACGGGCCGGCTGTTGGTGGTGGCCTTCCCCGGCAGCCTCTCGGCCGAGGTGCGCACGGCGGTGCGGTTGCTGCGCTCCGGCCAGTTGGGCCAGATCGTGAGCATCAGCGCCGTGGCCTGGCAGAACTGGGGAGCGGCCACGCAGGGCACGTGGCGGCAGCAGCCGGAGCTCTCCGGCGGCGGCTTCCTGTTCGACACCGGCGCCCACATGCTGAACACGGTCTCTGACCTGGCGGGCGAGGACGTGGTCGAGGTGGCCGCCTGGCTGGACAACTGCGGCCGGCCTGTGGACACGTTGGGGATGGTGATGGGCCGGCTGGCCTCCGGCGCTTTCGTCACCATGCACGGCTGCGGCGAGGCCATTCCCTCCTGCACCTCCGACGTGCGGGTGTTCTGTACGAAAGCCATCCTGCGCACGGGCATCTGGGGCGAGCGGCTGGAGCTGCAGCGCTACGGGCGACGGCGGCTGCGCAAAGTGCCGCTGCCGGCGTCGTTGGGCGTGTGGGAGCAGTTCCTGGCCGTGCGCCGCGGGGAGATGGACAATCCGAGCCCGCCGGAGGTGGGCTTGCGCATGGCGCGCCTGTGGGATGCCATCCAGGCCTCGGCGGCGCGGGGCGGTGTGCTGGTGAGGACAGAATCCTTGGAGGATTAGCGGGACGGCCAGGGGGCAGTAGAAGCCCCACCGCGTGGGGCGTTGACGGAGCAACAGGGCCTATGACGGCCAATAGGATTGGCCTTCTACCCATAAGCTGCCGGACCTGGCGATCCGGCAGGAGCGGTTGAGTAGGGCCCATGACGGCCAATAGGATTGGCCTTCTACCCATAAGCTGCCGGACCTGGCGATCCG
>JACNHM010000328.1:23935-32089 GCA_014383605.1 Chloroflexota bacterium | reverse complement strand
TCTCAGCCTGATCTTCTTCGGCACGATTATTGGCGTGACGCTCTATTCGAACAGCAAACTGCGGCAGCAGAACGGTGGCGAGTTGTCATTCTTGGCGGCGTTTGTCCACAGCGCGCTGATCCTGTTTTTCTTTGCGGTATGGGATCTGCTGATCCTCGACTGGCTTATCTTCGTCACTATCCAGCCCGATTTTGTCGTCATCCCTGGGACGGAAGGTCTGGCAGGTTATGCGGACTACTGGTTCCATTTCGAAGTATCCTTCCTGGGTTGGGTGCAGTGGGTCTCTGTTTTCGTTGGCGGTGTTGTACTGGCAGGACTGTCAATGATCAGATTGGGCAGGGCGAAGGCATCGTGACCTACCGAAGAGTTGGGTTGCGCCGAGTAGGCCCAGCAAGTGCGCTACCGCTTGCTGCCGGGCGTGTGGTAATCAGTCAGGAGGATCAGATGAGCGGGGCGAAGATTCTGGTCTACGGCGCCGGGCCGCTGGGCAGCGTGTTCGCGGCGCGGTTGCAAGAAGGCGGCAACGACGTCTCGTTGCTGGCGCGGGGTCAACGGCTGGCCGACCTGCGCCAGCATGGCATCGTGCTGCAAGACGTGAGGAGCGGGCAGCGCACGGTCACGCAGGTCACCGTCGTCGAAGAACTGGCGCCGGACGACGCCTACGACCTGGTGCTGGTCATCATGCGCAAGAACCACGCCCTGCAGATCCTGCCCGTCCTGGCAGCCAACCGGCACACCCCCCACGTGCTGTTCCTGATGAACAACGCTGCCGGCCCCGGCGCACTGATCGAGGCCCTGGGCGCGGAGCGAGTTCTGATCGGCTTTCCACGCGCCGCTGGCTACCGCGCAGGGCACGTCATCCACTGCGCGGCCGGCACACCGGATGAACCGTGGCCCCTCCCCTTTGGCGAACCCGATGGCCGCATCACCGACCGCACGCGGCGGGTGGCCCGCATCCTGGACAGCGCGGTCGGCTACGAAGCCGAAGTCCGCACCGACATGGACGGTTGGCTCAAGACCCACGTGGCGTTGCTGTTCCCCTCCATCGGGCCTGCTCTGTACGGTTGTGGAACGGACAACTACTGGCTGGCGCGCACGCGGGACGCCGTCGTGCTGGCCCTCCGCGCCATCCGCGAGGGTTTCCAGGTACTGCGGGCGCTCGGCGTGGACATCACGCCGCCCCGCTTGAAGATGCTCGAACGGCTGCCGGAGCCGCTGCTGGTGGCCTTCCTGCAGCGGGTGCTCGCCGACGAGCGGATGGAGATCGCCCTGGCCAGGCACGCCAACGCCGCCCGCGACGAGGCGCAGCACCTCGCTGATGAATTCCTGGCCCTGGCCCGCCAGACGTCCGTGCCCACGCCGGCCATAGACCGCCTCTATCCGCACCTCGACCCCGACACCCCGCTGATACCCGATGGCAACGCCGAGATCCCGCTGCGATGGGGTGGCCTGGTGGCTGTGTCGGGCGTGATCATCGGCGCGCTGACAGGCATGATCGTGCTGGTGAATCGCCGGCGCGGGAAGCCGCGGCGCTAAGCCACCTCCTAGCTTTCCCCCCCATCAACCCTGAGCGGCCCCTCCAGCGGCTGCTGCACCTGCTCCCCCAGCAGGCGGGATTTTTTGTAGGCCGCCCAGATGGCCTTGGAGAGTATCGTGCGCAGCCCGCCCTTTTCCAACTGATAGATGGCCTCGGCGCTGGTGCCGCCGGGCGAGGTGACCTGGTTGCGCAACTGCGCCAGGTGTAGGTCAGACTGCTGCGCAAACTGGGCCGAGCCCAGCACGGTCTGGATGACGAGCAGACGCGCCTGGCGGCGGGAAAACCCTAGGTGCACCGCCGCATCCACCAGCGCCTCCATCAGCAGGAAGACGTAGGTGGGGCCGGTGCCGCTGACGGCAGTGGCCATGTTCAGCGCATCCTCGTGGGTCACGTACATCTCCAGCCCCATGGTCTGCAGGATGGCCTGCGCCTGGGCCCGCTGCGCTTCGCTAACCGCTGGCGCGGCGGTCCACACCGTCATCCCCGCCTTGATCTGGGCCGGCGTGTTGGGCATGGTACGGACGATGGCCCCGTGGCCAAGCCCAGCATGAATGGCGGCCATGGGCATACCGGCGACGATGGAGAACACCAGCGCGGCGGGCCGGATGCGCCCGCGCAGCTCCGTCAGCACGGAAGGCAGCACCTGGGGCTTGACCGATAGAATCACGACGTCCGCCTCGCCGGCAGCGGCGCCATTGTCGGTGGTAACGCGCACGCCGTGGCAGGATCGTAGTTCCTCGGCCCGCTCGGCCCGCGGCCCGCTGGCGATGATCTGATCGGGGGTCACCTGACCAGCGCGCAGCAGCGCCTGGATCATCGCTTCGGCCATCGTCCCGCTGCCGATGAACGCCAGCGTCAGTCCTTGCAATGCAGCAGTGGGCATCTTCGCTCCTCCTCGACAAAACAGAAGAGGGAAAGCTGTTCCCAAGCAGGAGGCGGGCTGCCTCAGCTGCGAAGCAGGCTTTCCCACGTGTGCCGCGATTATACCTTGACCAACCGCCTCTTGTCAAACACCACCGCGACAAGATTGGCGCCGCGGTGTTGGGACTCGGTTTTTGCCAAGATTCCCGCTTTGTGTTATAGTAGCACTGTCTCGTGACGAGGGACGGGACTAACCTGCCCCTCGTTCTTTCTGTTCGCGGCAGAACGCAGAACGAAGCGGCCAGGGCCATCGAGCCAGGGCCAGAGACAATGCCTTGGTGCACGTTGCTGACCGCGGACAAACCCGAGGAAAGCAAGGACAAGCGCGGCGAAGGTCCTGGAGGCGAGACGGAGACTCCTCGCTTCGTCCCCACCTCTATCCCCGGTGCCTGGTCGCGCAAGCCCAAGAAAGGAGATGAACAACACAGGATGACGAAACGTAACGAGTACGAACTGATTTTCATTGCCCATCCGGACTTGGATGGGGAGGAAGTGAAGGAGTTCTCGGCGAAGGTGAGTGGCTGGATTGAAGCCACCGATGGACAGGTGACGCACACCATCCCGTGGGGGCGGCGCAGGCTGGCCTATCCTATTCGCGACCAGAGTGAGGGGTTCTATGTGCTGCTGCGCATATTCCTCACTCCAGAGGGCATCGGAAAGTTGGAGAGGGAGCTGAAACTGTCCGAAAGCGTCCTGCGCTATCTGCTCGTTCGAGCCGAGCAGCCACCGCCGGTATCGAAACGTCCGGCAACACCCCCACCCGCGGCCCCTAAGCCGCCCGCCGAGCCCATCGGGTCCGACACGGAGGAAGAGTAGCTGGGGATCATCACGGCATGAGGTTGGTGCTGGAAGAGTTGCGTCAAGTATGACAGTATGACACGAGAGCAGTGAGGAGCAGACGGTAATGGGAAGAGGCTTGAACAAAGTATTGCTCATTGGAAATCTGGGACGCGACCCTGAGATGCGCTATACGCCCAATGGCAAGGCCGTGACCTCATTCAGCCTGGCGACCAGCCGAAGTTGGTTGACCAGCAATGGCGAGCGGCGCGAAGCGACGGAATGGTTCAATGTGGTGTCCTGGGGCAACCTGGCCGAGATTTGCAGTCAATATCTGCAAAGAGGCTCCAAAGTATACGTGGAAGGCCGCCTGCAAACCCGTCGCTGGGAAAATGCCGAAGGGCAACCTTGCTATCGCACCGAGGTGGTAGCCAATGAAATGATCATCCTCGACAGCTATCCACCTTCTCGTGGCGAAGACGAGAAGATGAAGGCGGAAGAGGACTTCAGCGACTACGACATGGCTTAGCGATTTGAGGCAAAAGCCGCACAGAGAACTGTTCACCATCAACCGGTGGCACTGCATCTACCGTGGTTGCTCTTTCCTGGCATAGATCAGCCGATGCAGCCGCTGAAACCGCTGAAACTCGCCAGAGAATCATCGGGTACAGCGGCTCAATCGGCTGACCAACACAGGGAACAGAGTGCATGTTGACCCCGAGTCTTGCTCTCCACGGCTAGGTGCGGAGCTACCTATCCACCCGACACACACAGGATTTCACTAAGGTTCTGGAGGTTATCTTGGCCGATTATGAAGAATCAGAGGACAGAGGGCCGCGCCGGAGGTACGTGAGACGGCCCAGAAAGTGTACGTTCTGCACAGATCGCACCAAGGTCATTGACTATAAGGATGCGGATCTGTTGCGGCGCTACATCACCGAGCACGCCAGGATGCGCCCACGGCGCACAACCGGTACTTGCGCCAGGCATCAGCGCGCCTTGGCAAAGGCCATCAAGAGGGCTCGACACCTCGCACTGTTGCCTTACAGCACCCAGCACGTTCAACTCCAGCGAGGCTAGCGCGTCGCATTGTCCTCGCATCTTCAGTTATGAAAAGCGATTACAGGGATGGCTAAACAAAAGAAAGCCAAGGCCAGGGACAATGGCCTGACACGCAAACAGATCGTTCGCCGCCGACAGGCTAGGCGTCAGAATCGCTATCTCCTCATCGGCCTGGGGGCCGTGGCGGTGATTGTTGTGGGCTTGCTGGTCACAGCGCTCGTCCAGGAGTTTGCCATCGAGCCCCGTTCGCCGGTGGCCCTGGTCAATGGCGTCAAGATCCGCACCAACGACTTCCAGAAGCGCGTCCTCTTTGAATGGGACAACGTCCAGAGACAGCTCAGCCAGTGGCTGCAACTCCAGGCACAATACGGCTCCGACGACGAGGGAGGCGCAGGCCTCTTCGAGCAGCAGATCGCCCAGTTGCGCTCGCAGCTAGAGAATCCGGACACCCTGAGCCTCCAGGTGCTGGAGCGGATGATTGACGAAGAACTGATCCGGCAGAAGGCGGTCGAGGAAGGATTGCAGGTCACCGAGGCCGAGTTGCAGGAGGAGATCGAACGGCAATTCGGTTACGTGCGCAATCCCACGCCCACGCCCGTGGTCACCCCAGCGGTGATCAGCAGCACCGAGGTGGTCACCGGCAGCGATGGTATCACCACGACGCAGGTGACCACGGCCACCGCCACACCCCAGCCGACAGTCCAACTGATGACAGAGCCGGAGTTCCAGCAGAGCTACGCCTCCGCCATGCAGCGGCTGTCGGAATCCTACCGCTTCGCCGAAGCAGACTTCCGCCGGCTGATCGAAGCCAGCCTGCTGGAGCAAAAAGTGCGTGAAAAGATCGGCGAGCAGGTGCCCACCACCGAGGAGCAGGTGTGGGCACGGCACATCCTCATCATCGCCGACGCCGAAGCGGAGGATCAGGAAGCGGCCCAGCAAGAGGCGGAGGAGCGAGCACAAGAGGCCTTCAACCGCTTGCAGGCGGGCGAGGATTTCGCCGCCCTGGCCCTGGAGCTATCGGACGATCCCGGCAGCAAGGAAGAGGGAGGCGACTTGGGCTGGTTTGGCCGCGGACGCATGCAAATGGAATTCGAAACGGTGGCCTTCAGCCTGCCTGTGGGGGAGATCAGCGAGCCGTTTACCACCACCTTTGGTTATCACCACATCCTTGAGGTGTTGGAGAAAGACCCCGCACGGGAACTGGACGAGTTCACGCTGGATCAGCGCCGCAGTCAGGCATTCGATGATTGGCTGCAAGAGCAGCAGCAGACAGCGAACATCGAGCGGTTCTGGGCAGAGGACAAAGTGCCGCCCACACCGACGCCTCCTCGACTGCCGCAGCAGTAGAGACAGAGATCGAAGATCAGAATCGAAAGGGCACTGCTCGTCTGGTAGACAGCCAGAGCGAGCAGTGCCCTTTTTGCTGCTGTGTGCCGAAGGTCACATCAACTCGCGATGTGCCTCCAGAACATTGGGCAATCCTTCTATTCTGGCCAGGATGCGCGCCAATTGCGTGGCGCTGCTGACCTCCAAAGTCGCCGTGATCAAGGAGGTATTGTCCTCCGGATTGACGGTGGCGGCAGCCTGGGCCAGGTTCACGTCCTCATCAGCCACCAGGGTGGTGATGTCCCGCAACAGGCCGTGACGATCGTAAGCGCGCACGCTGATCATCACCGGGTAGGTAGGCGCAGCATCACCCCAGTCCACTTCGATCAACCGCTCCGGCTCGCGGCTGGCCAGGACGTTGGGGCAGTCCAGACGATGGATGGTGATGCCGCGGCCACGCGTGATATAGCCGATGATCTCATCGCCAGGCAGCGGATTGCAACAGCGAGCCAGCGTGGTCAGCAGTTGCCCTGTGCCCCTCACCTTCATGCCCTCTGCGGCCAGGGCCGGCGCTCGCTTGCGGGGCAATTCCACCGGTATGGCGACCTCTTCCTCCACCCGCCGCTCTCGCTCTAACTCCAGCACCTTGGTGGCCAGTTGCTGGCTGTTGATCCCCCCATAGCCAATGGCCTCCAGGAAATCATCCGTCTTTTCGAAGCCGAAGCGCTCGGCGATATCCTCGTAGCTCAGGCTGATACTTAGCCGGCGCAGTTCTTTCTCCAACACCTGGCGGCCCGCAGCGACGTTCTGTCCCATGTCCTGCTGGCGGAACCAGCGGCGAATCTTGCTGCGGGCGCGGGAGGTCTTCACGTAGTTGAGATTGGGGTTAAGCCAGTCGCGGCTTGGCCCGCCTCGCTTGGCGGTGATGATCTCCACCTGGTCGCCCTGCCGAAGCTGGTAATTCAGCGACATCAGTTTGCCATCCACCCGCGCCCCACGGCAGCGGTGCCCCACCTCCGTGTGCACGTGGTAGGCGAAATCAATGGGCGTGGATCCCGCCGGCAAGTCAATAGCCTCGCCTTTCGGGGTGAGAACGTATACCCGGTCCGGAAAGACATCGCTCTTCAGCGCGTCCACGAACTCGTAGGCGTCGGTGACCTCCTCTCGCCATTCCATAAACTGGCGCAGCCAGACGACCTTCTCCTCGAAACCTACATCTAGTTTGACGCCCGGTTCCTTGTATCGCCAGTGAGCAGCAATGCCGTACTCGGACGTCTGGTGCATCACCTCGGTGCGGATCTGTACCTCCAAAGGGTGCGCATCGAGGCCTATGACGGCCGTATGCAGGGAGCGATACATATTGTCCTTGGGCATGGCGATGTAGTCATCAAACTCGCCGTGGATGGGGCGCCACAGTGTATGCACCACGCCCAGTGCCGCATAACAATCGCTCACCTCGGGCACAACCACCCGCACGCCGTGCACGTCGTAGATCTGATCAAAGCCGATCCCCTTGCGCTGCATCTTGCGCCAGATACTGTAGATGTGCTTGGGGCGACCGGAAACCTCGGCGACGACACCTCCTTTTGCCAATGCCTCTTCGAGCGTGTGGATGACGTTCTCCACGTAGTGCTCGCGTTCTTCACGACGCTGCACAAGCTGAATGCTCAGATCTCTGTAGATGTCTGGCTCCAGGTAGCGAAAAGCCAGGTCCTCCAACGTCCACTTGATCTGCCAGATGCCCAAGCGGCTGGCCAGCGGAGCGAAGATGTCCATGGTCTCTTGGGCAATACGTTGCCGCTTTTCAGGCGGCAGCGCCGACAGAGTCTGCATGTTGTGCAACCGGTCGGCCAGCTTGATCAACACTACCCGCACATCTTCCACCGTGGCCAGTATCAACTTGCGGAGACTCTCGGCCCTCTGCAGATCACGAGGCAGATTAGCCGACTGCCCGATCTGCTCCAGCTTGGTGACGCCGTCTACCAGATTGGTGATATTCGGGCCAAAGGCTTGGTGGATGTCTTCGGAGGTGTATTCCGTGTCCTCGAGGACGTCGTGCAGCAGGGCGGCAGCGATGGTCTCCGCGTCCATGTGCAGGTTGGCCAGAATGGCGGCCACGTTCAAGGGGTGAATGATGAATGGCTCCTGCGACGCGCGCTCCGCACCCGCGTGCGCATCGCGAGCCATCTCGTAGGCATTGCGAATCAGCTCGACATCCTTCGGCGGCATATTGGGGGGCAGTTCTTGCAGCAAGTCTTCGAAAGTGATCATCGTCGGTTCACCACACACCCATTATAATTCAAAACAGCGGATCGCGCAATCATTGCTTGGCTGCTGAACCTGCACCGTGCACGGGAGCCGGGGGGCGGCGAAGTTGTCTATGGCCAGGCCTGTGCTATAATCTGTTGGCCGGTTGGCCGCTCCTATGCACACGGAGCAGTGAGCAGACGACTGAGGTGCGATTGGAAGCCATTCCAAGAACAGGATGACCGATGACATCTGACGACGAACGGCGCAGCAAAGCAGAGACC
>JACNHM010000328.1:0-23309 GCA_014383605.1 Chloroflexota bacterium | reverse complement strand
GCGATCCGCGCTGTGCCCTCTGCGTGCTGCAGCCGCACTGTGATTGGTATATTGGTACACTGGTAAATTGGTAAATTGGTGGCTGGAGCGGCAAAGCCCAATCTACCAATGTACGTACCAATGTACCAATCTACCAATCTACCAATCTACCAATTTACCGATCCACCAATGTATCCGCACGCTGCCGCATTTGCTCCCGCAAGCGGGCCGCGTCGCGGGGATAGACGAGGTAGAGCAGGCCGTAGATCAGCCCGCCAACGAGCCAGGGCAGCGGGACGGTGTACAGCAGCGCCGTCGTCAGCCCCAACCGATCGCCCAGACTGCCGGCCAGCAGCCCCGCCAGGGCCGATATGCCCCCCTCGATGAACTTGAGCGACGAATAGGCGCTGCTGCGCAGTTCTGGCGGCACCACGTTCTGGATGATAGGCTGCAGGCTGCCCGGGCCGGTCCAGTTGGTGAAAACGGCCGCGCAGAAGGCCAGACCGAAGAATCCCAACCCCCGCAGGTTCGAGGTCAGGATGAGGACACCGAAAGGCACGCCGCTGAGCATCGAAATCTGCCCCACCAGCACCCGCCCGTAGCGCGGCGAGCGGTGGTCCAGCCAATCCCCCAGGATGCCCCCCAACAGACTGCCGAAGACCGCTCCAGCGGCGATGCCCGCGCCCATCAGCGGGGCGCTGCCCTGCGGATGGCGCAGCGTCAGGTGAGCGGCCATCCCCTTGACCTCCACCAGCCAGATGTTCATCATCGAGCCCAGCACCACGTAGGGCATGAGGCCGAAGATGCCTTCAGCGTAGGCCACCCACAGGGTGGGGATGCGCACGACCTTCAGGAGGTCGGCGGGGCGGATGGCGAATCGCTGCGCCGTCTCGTGGGTGATGGCCGCGGCCAGTTCCGGCTCCGCCGCGCCGCGTGGCGGTTCCTGCACCACGAGGGCGATCACCACCCCCGAAAGCACGCTGGCCAGCCCCAGCCCCATGAAGCCGTAGCGCCAGCGGTGGGGATAGGCGGTGAGCCCCAGTCCCAGGATGCCCACGATGATGCCCAGCGTGCCCACGGCGTAGAGCGCGCCCATGGCCCGGCCCCGCTCGCGGGGGCCGAAGAGGTCAGCGATGAGGGAGAAGGTGGCGGGCATCAGACAGCCCAGGCCCAGTCCCGAGAGCACCCGCAGCCAGAACAGTTGCCCGAAGTTCAGGGCCAGGCCGCAGGCCAGCGTCCACAGCCCCCAGACGCCGGTGCCGAAGACGATGACCCACTTGCGGCGCAAGCGGTCGGCGGCGTAGCCCCAAAAGGGCATGGAGACCGTCTGCATCATGTTGCGGGCGGTGGCGATGAGGCCCAGGTTGGCGTAGGAGAGGCCCCACAGTTGTTTGATGACCGGGAAGAGGATGGCCAAAGCCTGACCCTCCCCCTGGTCAATGAAGTGACCAAAGCTCAGCGCGGCCAGCATGGGCCACCGCCGCCGGGCGAAGCGGGGTTTCGTTTCTTCTGGTGGTTTCGTCATGCGGTGTGCTACAGATCGCAGCATTTGCTCCTTTCTGCCAGGGGCCGGCGCTGAACAGCATCAGAAGCAGACATGACCCTCCTCCTTGGCCGACGACGCCTGGTGAATTCCCCTCATGAGCTGACGGGCTATCAACAACTATAACACCAAAACGCTGCCGGAGCAACGCAGGACGGCCAGTTCATCAGCAACGCCAGGGCCAGGATTTGGCAATTCGGCGGTCTTATTGTATGATGTGCACCACTTACGAAAGAGGAGGATTGGGGATTCATGAACGTGATTCTAACGCAGGACGTGCCGGGTTTGGGATCAGCCGGCCAGATCAAACGTGTGGCCGACGGCTACGGTCGCAACTATCTGATCCCTCAGGGACTGGCAGTTGTAGCCACCGAGTCTGCGCGCCGGCAGGTCGCCAACATTCAGCGCACCGCCGAAAGGCAACAAGTGCGAGAGCGCAGCATTGCAGAGGTGCTGGCTGACAAGATCAGTGGTCTGACTCTCACCTTCGCCGTCAAGGTGGGGGAGGGAGACCGCCTCTATGGCTCCATCACCAGCAGTGATATCGCCGAGGCTATTGAAGCAGCCATGGGGGAGGAAGTGGACCGGCGCCGCATCGTGCTGGAGCGCCCTATCAAGACGCTGGGAGATCATCCGGTGACGTTCAGGCTGGCCGCCGACGTTACGCCGGAGGTCATCGTGGTGGTCAAGCGGGAGGAGGAAGAGGAGACAGAAGAGCCCACTGAGCCAGTGGTGGAGGTGGCTGAGTCTGCTGAAACTGCTGAAATGGCGGAAGACAAGCTGCGCGAGGATTGAGTGTGGAGTCGAAAAAAGGTTAACCTTTCACCCGTGCAACCACCCGATGTGCCCCTCCTCAGGAGGGGCTTTTGTCTTTATGGCGACGGCTATGGTGACCAGGGCAGTTCGATCTGCCCCAGGTTCTCGAAGCCGTCAGCGGTGGGCCGGTAGACGATGAGGGTGATCCCGTCGGCCGGCAGGCCGGGCGGCAGCACCAGCGGATAGTCGTCTCGCACCACCTCGCCGCTGGCCCAACCACTGGTGGGGTACAGCCCGTGGACGGGATGCTGGCGGTCGAACTGGATCAACTGCTGGTCGTCGAAGAGAAGCTGGCCGCCCTGGGTGGGGCGCACGGAGATGGCCCAGTCGTGGGCGATGGGGCCAGTGGCCTGCCAGTGGAGGGTGAGGGACGAGGGATGAGGCTGGAGGTCGTAGCCGAGGAGGCGCAGGTGGTCGCCCAGGTCGCGGGCCAGCGCGTGTTGCATCGGTGGGATGGCCGTCTGCGGCTGGCTGCGTAGTTCGATCAGCGTGAGACCGGCTGAGGAGAACCGCACATCGGGGAAGACTTCGCTCCAGACGAGCGGAACGGCGCTGACCGTGGCGTAGACGGGACGGTGGCCTGCGGCGAGAAGCTGCCGGGCTTCCCCGCTGCTCACGGCGGCCACGTCCGGTCGCTGTCCCCAGATGTCGGTCAGATAGCGCAGCGAGAGACTCTCCCCGTGGTCGCCCAGCACGGCAGCCCGCGGCGCCGGCGCATCGGCCAGGATGGCCCAGCCGGACGCCAGCCCGTCGTCCTCCGGCCGGTTCGAGCAATCGGCGCGGGGATACGATACCGCAAAGCGATAGCCGATCAACGCCAGCAATCCAACCACAATCGCCACCCGCACAAACACCCTAACCTTCGAACCTGAAACCCGAAACCTGAAACCCTTCCCCTGCCAGATGCGGTTTACCACCACCGCCGTGCCCATCACCAGCAGCGGGTAGACGGGCATGATCACCTGGTACCAATTGCCCAGCCGGTCTACCCAGCAGAAGGCCAGGTAGAGCGTCAGCGTGGTGTAGAGCAGCGTCGCCCGCCGCTTGCCCAGCAGCCCCATGCCCACGAGTCCCAACAGCAACACCAGCCAGGTCAGCTCGCCCCAGATCAGGCTGGGGAATTCGTGCGTCCACAGGGGCCGCAGCGCCCAGGTCAGCTCCTCGCGGCCCTGCGCGGTGCTGACAAACTGCCAGAACCAGGCCCAGGTGCTGGGCCACTCCCCTGCGCCGCGCCATTCCGGATGCTGCGCCCCGCGCACGTAGACGAACAGGTAGCTCACGAGCGGCAGCGCGGCCAGCGCCGCGCTGCGGGCGATGAGCCACGGTCGTCTCAGCACATCCGGGCAGCGGCGGAGCACGAACCACAGCAGCGGTGGCACGAGAAGCAGCACGGTGATCATGTGCGCCAGCCCCATGCCTGTCAGCAAAGCCAGCAGCAACAGGTAGTGGTCACCTGATCGAACCTCGGAACCCCGAACTCCGAACTCCGAACCCCGAACCCTATCCCAACGGAAGGCCAGCCAAACCATGGCCAGCGTCTGCGCCACCGCCGACGTGTACTGCTCCGTGGTCACAGCGTAGTACCAGAAGAAATAGGTGACAGCGTAGAAAGCGGTGCACAGCGCCGCCAGCAGCCAGTTGCCCTCTGTCACGTCAAGGCAGAGCAGGTACAGCAGCGCCAGCGCCAGCAGCGCCCAGAGGGTGGAGTAGCTGGAGAGGATGGGAATGGGGTTGGCGGTCTGGCCCGACAGCAAGCGGCCCAGACGGAACCACAGCCAGCCGCCCACCGTGTAGAGGGGATAGCCCGGGGCGTTGGAGGGGCGGGCCTGCACCTGCGCGTACTGGTGGGTGATGAGGTCGCCGCCCTGCAACTCCGCCAGCCGCAGGCCGTCGTCCAGCGTCGCCCCGTAGAGGATGCAGGCGGCGAGCAGCACGAGCAGCCCAGCCAGCACCGCTAGCCGTCGCCCGTTCTTGCCAGAGACCATGAATGCCAATAGCTCACCCACCGCGCTTTCGCCCTCGCCAGGCACCGAGCAAAACATGAGCAAGGACGAAGGCCCAGCGACGAATCCGTCTTTCGTCCTTCGTCCTTCGTCGTTAGATTACCCCCGCGCCGTCCTCCGCCGCACAGACGATGACCGCTGCTTCCCGCCCCGTTTGCGCCCGGTAGCGCTGCACCACGTGCTGCTCGAATTCGGCTATGGCGCCGTCGGCCACCAGGCTGACGGTGCAGCCGCCGAAGCCGGCGCCCGTGAGCCGGCTGCCGGTGCAGCCGGCCACCTCATTGGCGGCGTCCACCAGCGCTTCCAGCTCCGGGCAACTGACCTCGTAGTCGTCGCGCAGGCTGGCGTGGCACTCCCTCATCGCCTGGCCGAAGGCCGCCGCAGCGCCGCGGCGCAGCGCCGCCACGGCCTCGCTCATGCGGGCGGTCGAATGCACCACGTGGCGGGCGCGGCGGTGGACGATCTCCGGCAGCAACGCGCCGTGCTCTGCCAACTGTTCAGGCGTCACGTCGCGCAAGGCCCGAATGTCCGGCAGCACCGCCTGCAGCCGCCGCACCGCCTCCTCGCACTGACCACGCCGCACGCGGTATTCGGACCCCGCCAACTCCCGCCGCACGCCCGTGTCGCAGACCACGACGCGCACACCGGGCGGCAGCACCACGTGCTCGTAGGCCAGGCTGCGGCAGTCCAGCAGCAGGGCGTGGCCTCGCCGCCCCAGCGCGCTGACGAACTGATCCATGATGCCGCAGGGCACGCCGGCGAACTCGTGCTCGGCCTGCTGGCAGACCAGGGCCAGGTCAGGCAGGGAGATGTCCAGATTGTTCAGGGCACGGAAAGCGAAAGCCGTGGCCACCTCCACCGCGGCCGAGGAGCTAAGCCCCGATCCGATGGGCACGTCGCTGGTGAGGGCCGCGTTCATGCCCCGCAGGCGATGCCCCCGCGCCTGCAGGAAGTGGGCCACCCCGCGCTGATAGTTGCTCCAGGGCTGCGCGGGGCTGGGCGCCAGTTCGTCCAGGCCGAATGCGGCGGTTTCGTCCAGATCGAGCGCGTGCAGGACGACCTGCCGGTCGGTCCGCGGCGCGGCGGCGAACAGCACGCACCGGTCAATGGCGATGGGGAGGACGAAGCCGTCGTTGTAATCAGTGTGCTCGCCCAGCAGGTTGGCCCGCCCGGGCGCTCGCACGACGACGGCGGGTTCACTGCCGAAGTGCTCTCGGAAGTCAGCATGGAGGGAGGTTATGCGTTGGCGGAGAGATGAGTTGGGCATGGTGACATCCTATCCTCTGTCTTCGTGGGCGTTCCCTGATGGCGAGGAGTTGCACTCCGAGCCCACATCCGAGAGCACAAACCCCTCCCATCGGCAGGTCTTCAGAAGCGGGTTACGCCCGCAGATTATAACCGGGAAGCCCATCGGCGTCAAGCTCAGGCGCGATCAGATGCAACGCACCTGAGAGGTGCGTTGCATCTTTTGACACCGCCTGACTTTGGCGATACAATGCGCTCCAACTGACCGCCGCATCCTGGAGCAGCTATGAACCCGACAACCAACGAAACCCTTTCCGACTTCCCCGTGGTCGTGCCCATCGCCGTGCGCTTCCGCGATCTCGACGCCATGGGCCACGTCAACAACGCCGTCTACCTCACCTACTTCGAGATGGCCCGCGTGGCCTACCACCAAACGCTCACCGGTCTGCCCTCCCTGGACTTCCACGACTTCGACTTCATCATGGCCGAGGTGACCTGCCGCTACCGCTCGCCGGCGCACCTGGGAGAGACGCTGCTGGTGGGCATCCGCGTGGCCTCGGTGGGGCGCAAGAGCTTCGTCTTCGAGTACGAGATGCGAGATCAGGCCGGCGGCCGCCTGGTGGCCGAGGGCAGCAGCGTGCAGGTGATGTACGATTATCGAGAACAGCGCAGCAAGCCCGTCTCCGACGAGTTCCTGGTCAAAGTGGAGGCGTTGCAAAGCCAGCCGGTGGCGCGGGAGACAGCACAAGGAGGTTTGTCGTGAACATCGTCATTCTGGGAGCCGGTGGGCTGGGCTCCGTCTACGGCGGCTATCTGGCCCGCAGCGGACAGGCAGTGACCCTCATCGCCCGTCCGGCGCACGTGGCGGCCATCCAGCATGATGGCCTGCGCATCAGCGGCTACGAGGAGTTCACCGTCCCCGCCGGGCCGCGCCTGCGCGCCACGGCCGACGCGGCGTCGGTGCGCCAGGCCGACCTGCTGCTGGTCACCGTCAAGACCAGGGACACGGAGACTGCCCTGGCCGACGTGGCCCACCTGCGGCCGGCGATGGTGGCCTCCCTGCAAAACGGCGTGCTCAAGGACGAGCAGTTGATCGAAGCCTTTGGCCCGCAGGCGGTGCTGGGCGCGGCCTGCATCGTGGGGGCGACGCTGCGGGAGCCGGGCCACGCCGCCTGCACCCTCTTCGGTGCCACCTGGTTCGGCGAGCTGGACGACCAGCGCACCGAGCGGTTGGAGCGGGTGGTCGCTGCCTTTCGGGAGACGGGGCTGAAGGTCGAGGTGCCCGCCAGCATCCGCTCCGCCGAATGGTCGAAGCTGTGCCAGATCCTGCCGGCGGCCACGCTGTCGGCGCTGTCGCGGCTGGAATATCACAAGGTGTGCCAAAGCCCCGACCTGGCCTACCTCTTCGTCAAGCTCACCCACGAGTGCGCGGCGGTGGCCGCCGCCAGCGGCGTGGCCCTGGGGGACTACGAGGGCTTCAACGTCAAGACGCTGGCCGAAGCCCCATTCGATGAAGCGGTAGCCATGATCCAGGAGCGGGGGCGCAAGCTAGAAGAGCGGAACATGACTGACGTGCGCATCTCCATGCTGCAGGACGTGCTGGCGGGGCGGCAGACGGAGATCGAAGCCATCGCCGGGGACGTGGTGCGGCGGGCGCAGCGGCTGGGCCTCGCCGTGCCGGCGACCGAGTTTGCCACCCGCGCCATCCGCGGCATCGAAAGCTGGCTCTGAACCGCGAGATTACGCAGAGACAATCTGTGCAATCTGTGTAATCTCGTGGTTACAGATATTCATAACGGCGCGGCTGGCCGCAAGCAGGACAATCCGGCTGCGACGGGCCGACCTCCAGCACGTCGAAGGCCGGCTCCCACAGATCTATGTGCACCAGCCGCTGCACCACCGGCTCGCTGCCCACCAGCAGCTTCAGCGCCGTGGCCGCCTCTTTCCACGTTTGGCGAGGTCTCCCGACCGAGCCCGTTCACTCGTCAAAGGCCCCCTTGGGGTCAGGAGACCTTCGGCGAACGGTCTTGGGGAGCTTCCAGATACTCGTAGCGGCGCGGCTGGCCGCAAGCAGGACAATCCGGCTGCGACGGGCCGACCTCCAGCACGTCGAAGGCCGGCTCCCACAGGTCTATGTGCACCAGCCGTTGCACCACCGGCTCGCTGCCCGCCAGCAGCTTCAGCGCCGTGGCCGCCGAGATGGAAGCGATGGCCGCCACCGCCGGGCCGATGACCCCTTCCGTGGTGATGGTGGGCACCGCGTCGGCGGGCGGCTCCGGGCCCAGGACGCAGCGCAGGCAGGCCGTCTGGCCGGGGATGATCGGCATCGTCATGCCGTAGGAGGCGACGACACCTGTGTAGACCCAGGGGATACCCAGCTCGATGCAGGCCTCGTTCAGCAGGTAGCGGGTGGCGAAGTTGTCGGAGGCATCCAGCACCAGGTCGGCGCCGCCGATCAGATCGAGCACGTTGCCCGGATGTAGCTCCACCACCAGCGGCTCGATCTCGATGGCCGAGTTGATCTGCTGCAGCCGGCGGGCGGCGGCCATGGCCTTGGCCGCACCCTCGGCCACGTCCTGTTCGTCGTAGAGGATCTGCCGCGGCAGGTTGTTCAGCTCGACGACGTCCCGATCCACGATGCGCAAGCGGCCCACGCCGGCGCGGGCCACGTGATTGGCCAACGTACTGCCCGTGGCTCCACAGCCGACGAGCACCACCGACGAAGCAAACAGCTTGCGCTGCCCGGCTTCGCCCAGCCCACGGAACGTGACCTGCCGCACGTAGCGCGCCAGATCCGCTTCCAATACCCAATCCATATCTGTTTTCATCGCCCACTCTCACTTTCAGGGAAGCTGCATGTCACACAACGAGCTGGTAGAACGCACACTGAGCCTCGACGATTATGAGGCGATCATGGACCTTTGGCAGCGGGCGGGGCGGACCAGCATCCGCCCCCAGGGACGGGACAGCCGCGCCGCCTTCGCCCGCCAGTTGGCCAGCGGTGTGCAGCACATCATCGGCCTGGAGGACGGCGGCCGCCTGGTGGTCGCCATTGTCGCCACGCACGACGGGCGCAAGGGCTGGCTCAATCGCTTGGCCGTGGCCCCCGCCTACCGCGGTCAGGGGCTGGCCCGCCGCCTCATCGCCGCCGCCGAGCAATGGCTGGCCTCCCAGGACATCCTCGTCTGGGCCGTGCTGATCGAAGAAGACAACGAGCCATCGCTGCGGTTATTCCAAAGCGCCGGCTACGTGCTCGCCCCCGACATCCTCTACCTCAGCAAACGCCCCAGCGCCGCAGCCTGACAAATCCAAAATCCAAAGCTCTCCCCGCCAGTTTTGAGCTTTGAGCTTCACTCTGCTTCCTCCGCTGACTCCTCCGAAGGATTGCGGCCAGCGGGCAGGCGGTGCAACACATGCCTCTCTATCCAGGCTTGCACCCGCGAGCCGTAGAGCATGCCCAGGACGCCCACCAGCGCCAGCGCGATCACCAATGTCCCCAGGACGTAGGGCGGACCAGGTATCGCTCCCGCGCCCACGGCCGCGTAGAGGACCACCGACGGCCCGCGCACGACGAGCGTGATCCCCAACACCCTCCAAATGGGAGCTTTGGTCAAGCCGGCGATGAGGAAGGGGATGTCGCCAAACGGCGGCAGCATGAGCAGACACCAGATGAGCGGCGAATCGGTGCGCGCCACGCGCTCCCAACTCGCCAGCCGCTCCGCGCCCACAGCACGGGTGACCAGCGGCCGGCCGTAGAGCCGCCCCAGGCTCATGGACAACGTGCCGCCCAGGGCCATGCCCAGCGCGCCGTAGATGGCTCCCGGCCACAGCCCGAAGAGATAGCCGGCTACCGCTTGCACCAGCTGCCCAGGCACGGGAGCCAGGACGATCTGGGCGGCGTTGAGACCGATGAGTGCCAGCGGCCCCCAAGGCCCCAGGCCGCGCAGCCAGGCCCGCAGTTGCGGTCTGTCCCGCAGCAGCGTCATCAACGGCTGCCAGTAAACGACGATGGGCACGGCCAGCGCCACCAGGATCAGCGCCAGAAGCCAGCGTTTGTGAGACGTCTTCATCGTGGGGAAAGTATACCAGAGCATGGACAAACCGTCAAAGCAGGTATGCTCACCCAATCGCCGACCAACCCCCTTTGGCCGCTGATAGGACGCAGATGACGCTGATCTGGCGCTGATTCTCGCTGATCCCTTGGCGCAATCTGGCGCTTATCTGCGAAGAACCTGCGGGAACAGCGTTCTCTCGTACGTATCGCTTTCTTCGTCACTGTTGGAGAGTCTGGACTTTTTGCTCAGAATCGACTATAATGCAAAGGGTTGGAGGGTGGACGATGAAAAGGGAAAGACAGGGACGAGGAGACGTGACGACTGCTGCACTGCCAGAGGAAATCGTAGCCATCGTGCGCCGGACGCTGGCAGAGGACATCGGCGACGGCGATGTGACCAGCGAGTGCATCCTCTCGCCCGACGTTATCCTGTGGGGCGAGTTCGTCGCCAAGGCCGATGGCGTGCTGGCCGGGCTGACCATAGCCCGCGCCGCTTTCCAGTTGACCGACCCGCGCATCATCTTCACCCCGCTGGCGGAGGATGGCGCGGTAGTGACATGCGGCCAGCGGCTGGCCACCGTCGAGGGCCCGGGAGTGGGCATTCTCAGCGCAGAGCGGACGGCGCTGAACTTCCTGCAGCGCATGTCGGGCATTGCCACGCTGACCCGTCGCTACGTGAATGCCGTGGCCGGCACGGGGGCCGTCATCCTCGATACCCGCAAGACGGCTCCGGGCCTGCGCCCGCTCGACAAGTGGGCCGTGCGGCTGGGCGGGGGGCACAATCACCGCATGGGCCTGTACGACATGGTGCTGATCAAAGACAACCACATCGCCGCCGCGGGAGGGATCACCACCGCCGTGCAGCGGGTGCGGGCTTACGATACCCACGGGTTGTTCATCGAGGTGGAGGCCAAGACGCTGGCCGAGCTAGAAGAGGCCTTGGCCATCGAGCCACCGCTGGATCGTATCATGCTGGACAACATGAGCCTGGAGGAGATGCGGCAGGCGGTGACCACGACCGCCAGCAGCGTGCCGTTGGAAGCCTCGGGTGGTGTGACGCTGGAGACGGTGGGCGAGATCGCGGCCACCGGCGTGGACTACATCTCCGTCGGCGCCCTCACCCATTCGGCCCAGGCGCTGGATATCAGTTTGGAGGTTGAAGTTCATGTCGGTATCTGAACCCGAACTCCTATCCCGCATCGCTGCGGCCAAGGCGAAGTTGGGCGAGGATCTGGTGATCCTGGGCCACCACTACCAGCGAGACAGCATCATCCGCTTTGTCGATTTCCGAGGCGACTCGCTGGAGCTCTCGCGAGCAGCGGCGGCGCAGAAGCGGGCGCGCTACATTGTCTTCTGCGGGGTGGACTTCATGGCCGAGACGGCGGCCATGCTCTGCGATCCCTCGCAGACGGTGCTGCTGCCAGCGCTGGGAGGGGAGGCGAAGTGTCCCATGGCAGCCATGGTCACGGCCGAGCAGGCCCAGGACGCCTGGCAGACGCTGGCGGCCCTCTGGGGCGAGGATGGCTTGATCCCCATCACTTACCAGAACTCCACGGCGGAGGTGAAAGCCTTCTGCGGGCGGCACAGCGGCGCGGTCTGCACATCGGCCAACGCGCAGGTCATCATGCGCTCGGCGCTGGAGCAGGGCAAACGGGTGCTCTTCTTCCCCGATGAGTGGCTGGGACGCAACTCGGCGCTGGCCCTGGGCATCCTGCCGGAGCAGATCGCCCTCTGGGACCCGCAACGGCCGGAGGCGAACGGTCCGGCCTCAGGTGCGGCCCGCGTGGTGGTCTGGAAGGGCTATTGCCACGTCCATACCTATTTCACCGTGGAGCACGTGCGGGCTGTACGCGAGAAGTACGGCGACGTCACCGTCGTCGTGCATCCCGAGTGCCGGGTGGATGTCGTTCAGGCTGCCGACCTCAATGGCTCCACCTCGTTCATCCTGCGCAGCGTGCGCGACGGGCCGCCGGGCACCACGTTCGCCGTGGGCACCGAAATCCACATGGTCAATCGCCTGGCGCAGGAGTGCCCGGACAAGACGGTCGTCCCGCTGGCCCGCTCGCTGTGCGGGGCGATGTACCGCGTCAATCCTTACAACCTGCTCTACACCCTGGAACGACTGTTGGAAGGCGAGCCGGTGGGCGTGGTCACCGTCTCGCCGGAGATAACCCACTGGGCTAACGCGGCCCTGGAGCGAATGATGAGGCAGTGAGAGATAGACATGGATATGGATAGCGAACAGGTTCGCACCGATGTGCTGGTCATCGGCAGTGGCATCACCGGCTGCGTGGCGGCACTGACGGCGGCCGAGAATCCCAAGCTGCGGGTAACGGTGATCACCGGAGCTGCGGACCCCCACGAGTCGAGCACTTACTATGCCCAAGGAGGCATCATCGGACGGGGGCCGCAGGATTCAGTGGAGCTGCTGACCGAGGACATCCTGCGCGCTGGCGATTACGTCAACAATCCGGTCGCCATGGACACCCTGGCCGAAGAGGGCCCGCGGCTGCTGGGGGAGATCCTGGTGGAGCGGCTGGGGGTCTCCTTTGCCGGAACCCCTTCCGACGAGCTGGAGTACATCCGCGAGGCCGCGCATTCCACCGAACGTATCCTGCACGTGGCCGACGCTACCGGCCGGGCCATCGAGGAAAAGCTGATCGCCGCCGTGAGAAGCTGTCCCAACATCACACTGCTCACCCGCCACACGGCGGTGGACTTCCTGACCCCCGCCCATCACTCCCGCGACCCACTGGCCATCTACGAGCCCCTCTCCTGTGTGGGAGCCTACGTCTTCGACCAGCAACCGGGGCGAGTGCGGGCGTACCTGGCGCGGAAGACGATCCTGGCCAGCGGTGGGCTGGGGCAGATCTACCTGCACACCACCAACCCCGAAAGGGCCCGCGGCGACGGGCTGGCCATGGCCTACCGCGCTGGGGCGCGCATCATCCACGCCCAGTACGTTCAGTTCCACCCCACCGCCTTCTACCGTCGCGATGTTCCCCGCTTCCTCATCTCCGAGGCGGTGCGGGGTGCCGGTGCTCACCTGGTGAATGCTGACGGCTGGCCCTTCATGCAGAAGTACGACCCGGAGTGGAAAGACCTGGCTCCCCGCGACGTCGTGGCCCGGAGCATCCATCGTGAGATGCTGGAGACTAAGGCAGAGTGCGTGTACCTGGACCTGCACTCGTACATGCCGGCCGAGGAGGCCCGCTCCCGCTTTCCCACCATTTACGCCCGCTGCCAGGAATACGCGGTGGACATCACCCGTGACCTCATCCCGGTGGTGCCGGCGGCCCACTACTTTTGCGGCGGCGTGTGGGTGGATGACCGGGGTCACACCAATCTGCGCCACCTGTACGCCGCTGGCGAGGTCTCGTGTACCGGCGTGCACGGAGCCAACCGGTTGGGCAGTGCTTCGCTGTTGGAAGGACTGGTGTGGGGCTATCGGGCGGCTCAGGACGCCCGCCGCAGCCTGGACGAGGCCGGGGCTGAGATGGACATTGACTCCAAAGACATCCCGCCCTGGCACGACGAGGGCCTGGTAGAGATTGCCGACCCTGCACTGATCCATCAGGACATGATCACCGCGCAGCACATCATGTGGAACTATGTGGGGCTGGTGCGCAGCGCCCGCCGTCTGGAGCGGGCCATTGACGACCTGCAGCATTTGCAGCGGGAGGTGGACAAGTTCTACCGCACCACGCGGCTGACCGACGGGCTCATTGGCCTGCGCAACAGTGTGCAGGCCGCCCTCATCGTGGCCCGGGCGGCCTGGGAACACAAAGAGAGCCGCGGCTGTCACTATCGCGAGGATTGAACCTTTTACAAATCGCTCAACCTGGGGTATAATCCTGGTCAGGTGTCAGGGATCAGTGATCGGTGATCAGGAGCACCCTGATCCCTGATCGCTGAGACCCGATCCCAGTTTTGAGATGTGAGCTTTGGAGTTTGATGTTGTGATCCTATATCCGTTTACCGCCATCGTCGGTCAGGAGCGCATGAAGCGCGCCCTGATCCTCAACGCCATCAACCACCGCATCGGCGGCGTGCTCATCCGCGGCGAGCGGGGCACGGCCAAGTCCACCGCCGCCCGCGCCCTGGCCGCGCTGCTGCCGGAGATCGAAGTGGTGGCCGATTGCCCCTTCAACTGCGCCCCCAACGGCGTCGAGGCCGAGTGCGACAACTGCCAGGAACGGCGGGAGCAGGGCGAGGTGCTGCCGCTGGCCCGCCGCCGCACCCGCTTCGTGGACCTGCCCGTCAGCGCCACCGAGGACCGCGTCGTGGGCACGCTGGACATCGAGCTGGCCATCCAGAAGGGCGAGCGCCACTTCGAGCCGGGCGTGCTGGCCGCCGCCAACCGCGGGCTGCTCTACGTGGACGAGGTCAACCTGCTCGACGACCACGTCGTGGACCTGCTGCTCGATTCGGCGGCCATGGGCGTCAACGTCGTCGAGCGGGAGGGCATCAGCTTCTCCCACCCCGCCCGCTTCATCCTCGTGGGCACCATGAACCCCGAAGAGGGCGATCTGCGCCCGCAGCTCCTGGACCGCTTCGCCCTCTGCGTGGACATCCGCGGCATCCTCGACGCCGGACAGCGGGTGCAGATACTGGAGCGGCACGTGCAATTCGAGCGCGACCCGGAGGCCTTCTGGACCGAATGGGAGCCGCAGGAACAGCAGCTTTCCGCGGAGATCGCCCGCGCCCGCGACCGCCTGCCGCTGGTCACCCACACGCAGCGCGACCTCTTCACCATCGCCCAACTCACCGCCGACTTCCAGGTGGACGGCCACCGCGCCGACCTGGTGATCCTCAAGGCCGCCCGTGCTCACGCCGCCTTCGCCGGCCACCTGCAGATCAGCGAGCGGGACATCCTCCTGGCCGCCGAGTTGGCCCTGCCCCATCGCCTCAAGCGGCAGCCCTTCGAGGAGACCACGCTGGACTTCGAGCAGCTCCAGGAGCGGCTGCAAAAGGTGCAGAAACAACTCGGCCCTCCCGATGCCCCCACAGAAAGCGCCGAAACACTAACCTCCCTCTCCTCTTCACCAGCAAAAAAAGAGGGTGAGGCCGGCGAGATGCTGCGCGACGCACCCCCCATGATGGACGACACGTCGCAAAGCACCCCCGCCGGCCCCGAGCAAAGCCCGCACCGGGCCGTCGCCGTGGGATCGTCCTTCGAGCCACGGCGGCTCGATACCCCTCTGGACAAGCTGACCCGCAAACAGGCCGGGCGGCGCAGCTCCACGCGCACGGAGCGCCGGCGCGGTCGCTACGTCCGCAGCCGCCCCGCCGACGGCCTGCGCGACGACATCGCCTTCGACGCCACGCTGCGCCAGGCCGCCCCCCATCAACTGGAGCGCAGCCAGCGCAACGGCAATGATGGCAATGATGGCAATGGCGACGTCGCCCTGCACGTGACCAAGGAGGACTTACAGCGCAAGGTGCGCATACGGCGCACGGCCAACCTGGTGCTCTTCGTCGTGGACGCCAGTTGGTCCATGGCCGCCGCCGAGCGCATGGAGGCCACCAAGGGGGCCATCCTGTCGCTGCTGCTGGACGCCTACCAGCGCCGCGATCAGGTGGGGCTGGTCGTCTTCCAGAAGAACCAGGCGCGGGTGGCCCTGCCGCCTACCTCCAGCGTGGAGCTGGCCAAGAGGATGCTGGCCGAGATCCCCGTCGGCGGCAAGACGCCGCTCTCCGGCGGGCTGCTGCTGGCCTACCGCGTCTGCACGGCGGCCCGACGCCGCGATCCAGAGGTGCGGCCGCTGGTCATCCTGCTCACCGACGGCGCCGGCAACGTCTCGCTGACCGGCTTGCCGGCCCAGGAGGAAGCCCTGCGCATGGCCGACCTGATCCGGCAGAGCGGCTTCCGCTCCGTGGTCGTGGACATGGAACATCCGGCCTTCGACCGCGGCCTGTCCCGCGAGCTGGCCGAAGCCCTGGGCGGCCCCTGCTACACCCTGCCGGAATTGCAGGCCGAAACGTTGCTGCACACCGTGCGCGGCGAGCTGGGTGGCTAGGGGGTAGAGCGGCCTTGCGAGATGCAACAGGAGCCCGCGATTTCATGACCTCCTGTCCCTTGGCCTGCCGTCCCATCTGCCCGAATTTGCGGGGGCCGGAGAATTGAGGGAGTCCGATGAAGGTCTTCATTAGCTCTACCTACCGTGACTTGGTCGAACACCGTCAGGCGGTGATTGATATCCTGCTCCGGCTCAATCTCCAACCGATAGCGATGGAGTTCTTTGGCGCTGATCCGGATGAGCCCAAGCAGGTGTGTGCTGACAAGATTCGCGACTGTGGCCTGTTCATTGGCATCTACGCCCACCGCTACGGTTTCATCCCGGAAGACGATGAGAAGTCCATCACCGAGCAGGAGTTTGACCTAGCACAGGAATTGGACAAACACTGCTTTTGTTACATTGTGGACGACAACCACCCCTGGCCGCCCAAGATGATAGAGAATGAGCCAGGCAAGTCAAAGCTGGCCGCCTTCAAGGCCCGACTGGACAAGGTGGTGGGGCGAGATACATTCACCACACCAGACAACCTTACAGCCAAAGTCGCAAGTCGGTTGGGACGCTGGCTAGAGGAGCACGGGCAGTTGGTTCCAGGCTTTCTCCCTGCCTTACTCACTGCAGAGGAATTCGCAGCCAGAGCCGAACAAGCAGCCCTTGGCAGTCACGCGCGAGCAATGGTGGGGCGCGAGCAGGTGTCTGAGCAACTGGCAACACTGTTGTTGGCAACTCCCTCACGCATCATCATTCTACACGGTCCTGGTGGCGTTGGCAAGACTCGGTTGTTACTGGCTTTGCCAGAAGCTGTATCGGAGGATACCCAACTCTGGTATACACGCACAGAAGCGGAAACCATCGAGCGCGACTTGGCTGCACTGGATTGCCAGAACCGGCACATCATTGTCGTGGACGATGCCCATCGCTTTGCTCCATTACCCCACTTGCGCGAGTTACTCGTGAACCCCGACTTTGCTGGCAAAGTCAAGCTTGTATTGGCAACGCGGAGCGTGTTCAGCGAGTCAGTTGCCTTTCGTTTCCCCCAAGTACCTGGCGACCAAATCGCCGAAATCGAGCTCAGCCCTCTCACGAATGCCGATATAGACGGTCTCTTGCGGAATCCCCCTTGTGAGATTGCGGATGAAGATGCTCGCCGAGCGCTCATTGTCGTGGCCGAAGGCAACCCTCTCATTGCCCAGATTGGTGCGAAGCTGGTCCAGCGTGGCGCCAGCGTGACCGGCCTCACGCGGGATGAGGTGCTCACTCGTTATCTTGACGAGTTAGTTTACGACCTGGCAGAAGCTGGCTACAGTGACCACTACATCGCTTATCTCGATGTGTTAGCTGCACTGGGCACACTCGATCTGAGCAACGAGACGTTGCGTCATCGAGTCCAGCAGGTTGTAGGCATTTCACAGATTGAAGAAGAGCGCATTGTTGCCCGCTTGCAGCAAGCAGGCCTGGTTGAACGCTACTGGATGACCCTGAAAATTGCCTCCGAGGTGTTGGCTGACCACATCCTTGTCAGTCACTTCTTTGAACCCGGGACAAGACGGACAGATTTCCAGACACAAGTTGTGGAGCCCTTCCTGGATCTGAAGCCCAAGGAGATCCTGACCAATCTGGCTGAAGCAGAAGTCAAGGGGGAATCACGGGAAGCCGGCCTGTTGTTAGGCCACAAGCTGGACGAACTATTCCGCGTGGTTGATGGTGGAGGTAACATTGCTCGCCTCACCGTGCTCAACTGGCTGCAAGATGTTGCTTATCTACGTCCGAACGATACGATGGCCATCGTCGCCCGTATCGTTGATGGACCAGAGCTGCCACCTGAGGCCCTTCGTGATCACCGTTGGGGTGCTTATGCTATTGACCATGAGATGGTTCTGGACAAGGCTGTGGACCTCGTAAGCCGCACGATCTATCGAGGCGGCCTGCAGGATGCTGCCAACTACCTTTACAAGATTGCCAGATACCAGTCTGGCTCTGCGGACTATGATCGGGTGCACGAGAAAGCACGCCGGGCGCTAGTTGAGATCGCTGAGTTCAAGCCGCGCAAGCCTTATGCCGTGCAACTGGCCATGCTTGCAATGCTCACGGATTGGCTGGCTCAGGACTTTGCTGGCAATCTCGATCTCGTATTGGCGCTCGTTAAGCCCATGCTGAGTATGCAATTCCACAGCGCTGAGACGGACCCCATCGAGCCCTCCAAAGTCACCTTTCGCAGTAGTATGCTTCACCCCACTGAGCCATTGCGACGTATTCGAAAGCAAGCTCTGCAGAGCCTCTATGAGGCGTATCAGCAAGCCAGCACTGTCTCTGAGCGACTGAAGGTCATCAACGTCCTGGAGGGCGTTGTGTCGCACTTCCCTGGTGTGGCGGTTCCCGAAGAAACGCGTATATGGTTAGAACCTGACTGCCTGAGCACGGCTTGCTTTTTCTCGGAGTTTGTGGTTCCTGCCGCAAAACTGCCTGTCCTGGACGCCGTGTCAAGGTGGCTCTGGCGGGCGAGGCACTGGCGAGGATATGAAGCTCAGGAGCTCGATCGCCTGAGGGCACAACTCCAGGATCATGATCTCTATCAACTTTATCGCGTGCTGGTTGGATGGGACAGATTGGAAGACGAAGAGCCGGACTGGGAGAAGAGCGAGCAGAGGCGACAAGAAGCGGCAGATTGCTATCTCGATGGCCTATCCGAGGAGACTTTCGACAAAGCTCTCCATGACCTGGAGATAGTTGCTGCCCAAGCACGCGAAGCTGGCGAAACCGGAACATCTTGGCTCAATAAACTGCTCACGAAGCTAGGGGAGCAGCACCCTGATCTGGCTTGCCAACTAGTAGAACGCTCCCTCGCTGAAAACCTGGCTCTCAAACACCACCTCAGCTATGTGATTGCCGGGTTGCGTCGTAGCGCCCCCGATGTCGCTATGGCCTATGTTGAGGGCTGGATTGCTACGAGTGATCCAGTTCTCTGGCTTGCGGTCGCGCACAGCTACCGTTTTGTGGACTGGGAAACACTCCAGGCCAGGGAATGGAATATTCTACGCCAATTGACGATGCGTAACTCGCTGCCAGTTGACCATGAGATCATCTGGCTGACCCGGCAGTTTGCTTCTCACAAACCCGACTGGGCTGTGGAATTGCTGAAAGTCATAGCTGCGCGAGGTGATGAGGGCATCCTGCATCATGTTGCTCAGGTCCTGGGATGGCCCAACGAAGCCAGAGATGGCTGGGCCATTGAGTTCGCCAACCCTCACGACTATCTGGACATCGTCCAGAACTTTGAACGGCTTCCCTCGCTAGATTTTCACGTTGAGGAATGCCTCGACAGAATGGCCCAGATCTCGCCAATGTATGTTATTGACTTCATAGAGCACCGCATTAGTGCTATCTCGGAACGCTGGGCACAGGACAAGCGTTATGATGCGGTTTCGTTCCAGTTCTCTCGTGCTGTGGGTTCAATTCGCTCCAGTTCGCAATACCTTGATGTGCTGCATCGCGTGTGCGATTGGATGTTGCGCGATGATTTGTGGTTTCGCCTCGAGACCCCACGCGTGCTGAAGGAAATTTCTGGCGGTTTAGACGATTCACTTTATCGTGTGCTTATGGAGTGGGTCGAATCAGATGATCACCAGAAGTTGTGGGCGGTGGCCAGCATTCTGCAGGAGTTCAATACTGGCTTCTCGTTCTACAACTTGTGTCGAGAGATCATCCGGCGCACGGATGATGAAAAGATACTTGGCGAGATAGACGCCGTCATCCATAGCACACCAGGTGTGATCTCGGGCGGGATGTCCAACTTCTTCAGGCAACGGCTCGAAGAAGTGTCTCCTTGGTTAGATGATGATGAGGAACTACGTGTACGTCGTTTTGCGGGTCGGGTGGTCAGAGCACTGCAACGCACGATCGAACGCGAGGAAGCCGAAGAGGAATTGGAGAGGCGGAGTTGGTGAATACGCTAGCAGGGCTAGTTGAGCCTGTTCGATTGGAAGGAACGGAGCATGCACGGTGACAGAAGAGAAGCGCTACGACGTGTTTCTCAGCCACAACAGTGATGACAAGCCTTTGGTGGAGGAGTTGGCGCTGCGGTTGCAAGACGAGGCGGGGCTGAACCCGTGGCTCGATGCCTGGCACATCCCCGGTGGCGCTCAGTGGGAGATCGAGATAGAGCGAGCTCTCGGTTCCTGTCAGACGTGCGCTGTCGTTCTCGGCGAACACGGCTGGGGCGAGTATCACCTGCGAGAGACACAGGCAGCCCTGGCACGCCAGAAAGCGCATCCTTCTCTCCGTGTCATCCCCGTTTTCCTGCCAGGAGCCCGAGAGGAAGATACGGACGTTTTACCTGACTTCTTTGCAGAAACACAGTGGGTTGACTTCCGCGGCGGGCTGAACGACGCCGATGCACTGGCGCGGCTGATCACTGCGATCCGAGGCGAAGTGCCCTATCCGGATGGCCGGCCCAGGCTTTCATACCTGATCCGACGCGACGCCCGGCGGTGGGAGCAGACCAAACGACAGGACGAGAGCCTGCTCTACCGGGGCGATGAGTTACTGCACGCCCAGCAGTGGGTCAGCCAGCATCCGGCGGAGATGACGCCGCTGGCGCGAGAATTTTTGCAGGCCAGTACTGATCTGGAAGAGCGGCAGCGGGCGGCACGGGAGCGGCTGCGGCGGCGGATCATCATGGGACTGGCTATAGGCTTGGCAGTGGCCGTCCTGCTGGCTCTGACAGCCTGGTGGCAGCGTCGAGAGGCTACTACTCAACGGGATGCTGCCCGAGTCGCCGAAAGTAGGGCCATTGATGAGGCGGCTGCCAAGGCAACTGCCGAGGCCAATGAACTGGTGGCTCAGGCTACAGCAGAGGCTGAGGCGAGCATTGCTACCTCGCGGGAATTGGCTGCAGCGGCGATGAGTCAATTGGAGACAGATCCTGAGCGCGGTCTCCTGTTGGCCATGGAAGCAGTACGAGCAGCCCACACCTTTGAAGCAGAGGATGCCCTGCGCCAATCCCTACAGCACTCTCATATCCGGACAATCCTATGGGGGCACGAGGGGGCGGCGTACAGCGCTTCTTTTAGCCCTGATGGAAAATGGGTGGTGACAGTGAATCTATCCGGCTTTATGGGAGTGAGTGTATACGGCCCCGCACGGATATGGGAAACGACCACAGGAAGAATGATAGCAGTCCTGTACGGACGGGACGGTCCTATCCGCTCGGCCGCCTTTAACGCTGATGGCCAACGCTTGGTAACGGTGGACGTCTCTGGCACAGCTCAGCTATGGGAGACTCACACGGGCGGTCAGATTGCGGTTCTATCTCATGGGGCTGAGAGAGTTAGCGAAGCCATCTTCTCTCCTGACGGTCGTTGGATTCTAACAACGCACAGGGATGACAATTGGAAAGATGTTGTACAATTATGGCAGACATCTAATGGTCAACAGATTACCACTCTCCATGGGCACAAGGATCGAGTGAACAGAACAGCCTTCAGCCCTGATGGGCGTTGGATAGTAACTGCAAGTGATGATGCAACGGCCCGTTTGTGGGAGACAAGTTCTGGACAACAGCTAGCTGTCCTTCAGGGATCCCTGGGGAGGGTTGATCGGGCAATATTCAGTCCCGATGGCCACTGGATATTGACAGAGGGTTCGGATGACACGGCACGGGTGTGGGAGGCAAACACTGGAAAAGAGGTGGCTGTCCTACACGGGTATGAAGAGTCAATCTATCAGCCAGCAACTTTCAGCAACGATGGACAGTGGGTGCTGGCAGTGTCCTCAGACACTGGCGCGCGGGTGTGGAAGGCAGCAACCGGAGAACAAGTAGCAGCCGTGGCCGGTCATGAACCATCTTGGTCTCTTCGATCAGCAATCTTCAGCCCGGATGGAGAGTGGGTGGTCACTGTTGGTCAGGACGACGGCACAGCTCGCCTCTGGAAGGCAGCTACTGGGGAGCAAGCAGCGATTCTCTGCCGTCGCCATTCCTCCTCCCTTCCTCTGGCGGCCTTTAGCCCCGATGGGCAATGGCTGGCAGTCAGCAGTGACTGGGGGAGCGATGTCAACAGCATCAAGTTGATTGACATGTCCACGCAAAAATGGACAGCAACACTTCGCGGGCACCAGGCTGACATCACTACAATCTCATTCAGCGCTGACGGGCGTTGGATATTAACAGGCAGTTGGGATGGTACAGCACGGATATGGCAGGCAGTCCCGCAAGGAGAGGTGGCTGTTCTGCGGGGGCACGAAAGTGAAGTCAACTGGGCGAGATTCAGCCCGGATGGGCATTTGATTGTGACAGCCAGCTTCGACAACGCGAGGGTGTGGGATGCAGCCACAGGGGAACTGCTTGCCACCTTTCTGCATGAAGGTTTACCGTCAATAGTCTTGAGTGTTGACGGACGGTGGTTGATTACCGAGGGTGGGGCACCCTCAATCCGCGTGTGGGACCTCGTTGGACTGAAAGAGGTTGTCTTGTCGTATCCGTACGATGATCTGCCTCGCCGAGCAACATTCAGCCCAGATGGTCGCTGGTTAGCCACACTGGGCGATGACAATGTACCCTGTATCTGGGAGACGAGCACGTGGAAACCAGTTGCTTTCCTGGATGGACACAAAGATATAGTCTGGGATCTGACCTTCAGTCCCGATGGGCTCTGGGTGGCGACAGCGAGTGGGGGTACAGCGAGAGTGTGGGAGACAACCACAGGACGAGAGATTGCCACCCTGCATAATCCGGCTGGGGCGGCGTATGTGACCTTCAGCCCCAATGGGCGCTGGATAGCACTGGAGGACAGCGTATGGGACGTGACCGCAACACGCCAAGTTGCTTTCTTGCACGGCCATGAGTGGGCACCAACTCAGGGGACCTTCAGCCCAGACGGACGCTACATCATGACGACAAGCGTAGACGGTACAGCCCGGATATGGGAGACGGTGACTGGACAAGAAGTGGCTGTCCTGCCGGAGAACAGGACGCGATTCCGCCAAGGTATCTGGGCGGCTTTCAGTCCTGGTGGGCATTGGGTGGCAACAGTGGCCTCCAGAGTAGTGAAGATATGGAAAGTAGGGACCTGGGCGGAAGTCGCTACCCTACCAGGTGGGCAAATGGCCTTCAGCCCTGACGAGCGATTGGTGGTAACTGGGCATCCAGCAGATGGTACAGCACGCGTATGGGAAACAACAACAGGGCGGGAAGTCTCCATCCTGCGCGGCCATGCACATTGGTTAGATGATGTAGCCTTCAGCCCTGATGGGCGGTGGGTAGTCACCGCTGGTCATGACGGCACGGCCCGGGTCTATGCGGTCCATATTGAGGATCTGATGGAACTAGCCCAGCAGCGGGTCACCCGCGAGATCACCTGCCAGGAGCGGGTACAGTTCCTGCACGAGGAACTGGAGTGCGAGGAGTGAGAACGCGGATCGCAGGACGAAAACGGATGGGGTCCGTAGATTGACGGATGCAGGAGGAGGGTTGCGGGGCTGAACCGCTCGGCTGAGCTCGCGCCGAAGCCCCCGCACTGAGAGAACAAAGCCCAATGTCACTAACTTTTCCGCCCGGGTAGAAGCCCAACCGCGTTGGGCGGGCTTTGAAAAGCGGCTTTGCTTAACTTCGACGGCCAACGCGGTTGGCCTGCTACCCACAAGAGAGGAAATCTGCG
>JACNHM010000253.1 GCA_014383605.1 Chloroflexota bacterium | reverse complement strand
CGGCAGAAAGGCGGTGGACTTGGCAGTCCACCGCGAGCTTTTTGGATCTACTGAGGCTCCTAGCCGGCAGCGGCGGCCGTGTCCACGAACTGCCTCTCGTATAGCTGGCGATAGATTCCGCCCTGGGCGAGCAACTCCTCGTGCTGACCCCGCTCGACGATGCAGCCACCATCTATCACGCAAATGAGGTCGGCGTGACACACTGTGCTCAGGCGGTGGGCGATGACGACGGCCGTGCGCCCGGCGAGCAGCCGCCGCAACGCTTCCTGGATGAGCACCTCCGTCACCGTGTCCACGCTGGAGGTGGCCTCGTCGAGGATCAAAATGCGCGGGTCGGCCAGCACGGCGCGGGCAATACAGATGAGCTGTCGTTGGCCGACAGACAGGTTCACGCCGCCTTCCAGGATCTCGGTGGCGTAGCCAGCGGGCAGGGCGGCGATGAAGTCGTGGGCATTGGCCAGACGCGCCGCCTCTTGCACAGCGATGGGCGATGCATCGGGGCGGCCAAAGCGGATGTTGTCGGTAATCGTCCCGGAGAAGAGGAAGGGGTCCTGCGGCACCAATCCCATCTGGCGGCGCAGCGAGCGCTGGCTGACCCGGCGCACGTCTATCCCGTCAATGAGCACGGCCCCTTCGGTCACCTCGTAGAAGCGGGCGATGACGTTGGCGATGGAGGTTTTGCCGGCGCCCGTCGGCCCCACCAGAGCCACCGTCTGCCCCGGTTCGATCAGCAGGCTCACCCCGCGCAGCACCCTCGTCTCGCCGCGGTAGGAGAAGGAGACGTCGCGCAGCTCGACGCGGCCCACGACAGGCCCCATGGCGACGGCGTCCGGCGGGTCGGCGACCTCCGGTGGGGTGTCCAGCAGCTCCAGCACGCGCTCGCCGCCGGCCATGGCCGCCTGCATGGTCGTGTAGAGCTGGCTGAGCTCGCCGATGGGCTGGAAGAAGCGACTGACGTAGGCCAAGAAGGCCACGACCACGCCCAGCGTCAGCTCACCCTGGGCTACGGCCCGCCCGCCGAACCACAGCACGACGGCCGTCGCCACCATGCCCAGGAACTCGACCGCAGGCAGGAACAGGAAAGAGAGCGACATGGCCGCCACGTGGGCCTCGCGGTTGGCGCGGTTGACCGCGTCGAAGCGCTCGTGGGAGGTGTCTTCCTGGGCGAAGGCCTGGATCACACGCATGCCCGAAAGGTCCTCGGCCAGATCACCCACCACGGCGGCGATCCTGGTGCGCGTGTGGCGGAAGGCGGCCTGGGCCCGCCGGGCAAACAGGGTCGTCGCCAGGGCCATGAGCGGCAACACGCTGAAGGTGAGCAAGGCCAGCCGGGGGCTCATGGAAAGCATGACTCCGACGATGCCCGCCAGCACCAGCAGGTCGCCGACCAGTGTGACCAGCCCTTCCGAAAGCAACTGGTTGATCACGGCCACGTCGTTGATCAGGCGCGAGAGCGTGACGCCGACAATGTGAGTGTCGTGGTAGCCCAGGGAGAGGGTCTGCAGATGCCAGAAGAGCCGGGCCCGCAGCGTGGCCAAGACGCGCTGCCCCACCCAGGAGAGCAGGTAGCGCTGCCCTGCGGTGACGGCGTACAGCGCCACGAAGGTCAAGCCTATGAGCAGAGCGGTGCGGCCCAGAGCGGCGGCGTCGCCCTGGGCAATGTGCTGGTCAATGGCCACCTTGATGAGATAGGGCACGGCCAAACTCAGCCCCGAAGCGGCCAGCATCAACAGGAAGGCGGCGGCCATGCGTTGCCCGTGGGGGCGGAGGAAGGCCAGCAGCCGCAGGGCGATGCGCCGGTCGAAGGCCCTGCCCTCGCCCCCCTCGCCGAATTGGCGCATCATCCGACCGGGTCCCATGCCGGCGCCGGCACTGCTGAAGGAAATGCTCACGCCGGCGCCTCCTGGGGCCGCAACTGGCGGTGGTAGATCTCGGCGTACAGGCCAGAGGTGCGCAGCAACTCGGCGTGGCTGCCCCGGGCGACGATGCGTCCCTTGTCCAGCACCAGAATGAGATCGGCCATGCGCAGCGTGCTCAGCCGTTGGGCAATGACGAAGGAGGTGCGCCCGCGCATCAGTTGCTGCAACGCGGTCTGGATCAACTGCTCCGTTCCGGTATCCACGCTGGAGGTGGCATCGTCCAGGATGAGGATGCGCGGGTCTTTGAGCAGGGCGCGGGCAATGGCGATACGCTGTTTCTGCCCGCCGGAGAGGGTGACGCCCCGCTCGCCCACGGGGGCGTCGTAGCCCTGGGGCATGGCCACGATGAAGTCGTGGGCCTGGGCGGCCTGCGCGGCGGCGACGATTTCCGCCTCGGTGGCGGAAGGGCAGCCAAAGGCGATGTTTTCCCGCACGGTGGCGGCAAAGAGGGTCGTTTCCTGCAGGACGATGCCGATCTGATCGCGCAGCGAGCTGAGCGTGGCCTGCCGGATGTCGTGACCGTCCAGCGTGATGCGGCCGGCGGTAGGGTCGTAGAAGCGGGGGATGAGGTTGATGACCGTGGACTTGCCGGAGCCGGTGGCGCCCAGCAGGGCGATGACCTGGCCGGGGAGGGCCTCGAAGGTGACATCATCCAGCACGCGGTGGTGGTGAAAGTAGGCAAAGGAAACGTTTTCGAAGCGCACCTGACCACGGAGCGGCGGCAGCGGGGCGGCGTCCGGGGCCTCCTCGACCTCGGACTGGGCATCCAGGATCTCAAAGATGCGCTCGCCGGCAGCCGAGGCCATGGCCAGCAGCGGCATGATCAGGCCCAGGCGGCGCACCGGCTCGGCCAACTGGCCCAGGTAGGTGAAGAAGGCCACCCATTCGCCCAGGGTCAGTTGGCCGCGCATCACCAGCAGGCCACCGTACCAGATGATGAAGGCCAGGCCGGCGTTGGCGATGAGGGTCAACAGCGGGGCGTTGATGGCCCGGAGACGGGCGGCCTCGGCAGAGAGATCAAACCAGCGGGTGTTCTCAGCGTCGAAACGCTCGACTTCGGCTTCCTCCTGGGCGAAGGCTTTGACGATGCGCGCGCCGCGCAGGTTCTGTTCCAACCGCGTGGTCAGCACGGCCAACTGCTGTTGGATGTGCAGCGAAAGAGGACGGTAACGCCGGGCAAAGCGGAAGGCACGCTGGACAAGCAAGGGCATGGCCATCAGCGTCAGCAGGGCCAGGCGGGGGTTCATGGAGATCAGCACCACCGCCGTGCCCAGCAGCAGCAACGTGCCATCCAACAAGCGCAGCGAGGCCCGCCCTGTCAGAAAGCGGATGCGCTCGACGTCTTGCACGGCCCGGGAGAGGAGTTGGCCCGTCTCAGTACGGTCGTGGTAGGAAAAAGAGAGGGCCGAGAGTTTCTGGTGGATACTGTTGCGCAGGTCGTAGGCCACACCCTGCGAGGAGACCTCGACCCAACGGTTCTGGGCGAAGCTCAGCAGGCCCTTGACCAGCATCAGGCCGATGAGCGCCACCACCGACCAGGTCAACAGCCACGTATCTTGCCCGCGAATACCCCGGTCAACGATCCAGCGGATGACCTGGGGGATGGCTAAGGACAGCCCCATGATGCCCAGCAAGGCCAGGTAGGCCGCGGCCGTCAGGCGCCAATAGGGACGCAGGTAGCCATAACAGCGCCACAGAACAGGCCTGGCACCTGAGGCAGGTGAGGAATTGACCGAAGGATTACGAGACATCTTACGTCGGGACAGTCACCCTCGTGCGTATTGAGGGGCGAGAACCGGAAAGATCAACCACACGTCGTGCCCAGGTCCTCAAGCACAGCAGCCTGGCCCTGCACAGTCCTCTGGTCGGGCAAGTGACGGGACAGCACGGCGTACAGGTTGAGATGGCCCTCCCGCCCGTCGGCACGGAAGGTCTGCAGCAGCTCCAGCCTGGCCGCGGCCGCCAGGGCGGTCACCTCTGCCTTGTCCAGCAAGTGGCAATAGCGGTAGCCCACGCCCCCGCGCTGCCAGTCGAGCAGGTAGTCGCCCTCCTCCAGCTCACTCTCGTCAATGGACACCGACGACCAGGGGACGATCTTCTGGCGCAGCCGCGCGACGGTGGTGAACTGCCAGTTGGATAGGGTCAGGACGCCGCCGGGCCGCAGCAGTGCTGCCGCCCGGCGCACCACGTCCAGGCGCAGATCGAAGCTGGGGATGTGCTGCAACACGGCCAGGGCCAGCACGGCGTCAAAGCGTTGCCCCTGTACCTCCTCCGCCCAGCCCGGATTCACGATATTGACTACGCGAAAGTCGGCGGTCACGTGGAGCAGGTGCGCCGTGGCCTCCTGCGCCAGGGCCAGCAGGTGCGGGCTGAAGTCGAGGCCCAGGTAGGTGATGCCGCGCCGCTCCTGGTTCAGGAAGTGGGCCAGGCGGCCGTTGCCGCAGCCGAGGTCCAGGACGCGACAGCCGTCGGGGAGATAGGGGAGGAGACGGGTGAAGCCGGGCCAGGGGGCGGCGCGGGTAGCAGAGAACCCGGCGGCGAACTCCATGTAGAATTGTCGATTGAGGTCGAGCAACCTGTTGACTACCTCAGCATCCATGACCTTGCCTTTTCCAATCGGACACGGACAAACGCGGACAAACACGGACTACCTTTTCTTATCCGTGTTCGTCCGTGTCAATCCGTGTCAATCCGTGTCCTCCAGTGGATCTCGGGGCGCGGCCAGTTGCGCAGCCGCCACGCCCAGCCGACGGGGTAGCCGATCATCTTGGCCCCGTCGCCGACCGCACGGATGACCGGCACCCACGCTGCTGCCCCCAGCCGCTGCGGCCAGTTGAGGTTGCCCCACAGGCCAGGCAGCCGCCGCCACGGCGTCCAGCCGTAGGCGATGAGGCCGGCCAGCAGGAGCAACCACCAGGCGGGGTGATGGCAGGCTCCCAGGAACAGCAATCCCGGCAGGGCGACGAGGCAGGTCAGGTAACGCACGGCGTGCCGCTGGCGCCACAGATCGGCCTTGCCGTCGCCGCGGGCGTAGCGGCAGTACTGGCGGAAGAAAGCAGGCAGCGTGGCGCGGGGGCGGAAGTGGGCAATAGCCTGGGGCGCCCAGGAGAAGGGACCGTAGCGATCGCGCAGGCGGAAGTCGAAGACCAGGTCTTCGCAGTAGTCCAGCCAGGCGGGATAGCCGCCCACGGACTGCCAGGCCTGGCGGGTGAAGGCCACGGAGCGGCTGGAGGGGAGGAACGTCTGGGCATCAATGTCGGTGTGAACCGGCAGGATCGTCGCCCCCAACGCCGTCTCGAAGAGGGTCTGGGGATCGGGGAGGAAGAAGCCGGAGACCACCGCCGGTGGCTGTTGCGAAAAAAAGGGTCGCGTCAGCTCCTCCAGCCACTCGGGCACCAAGCGCACGCCGGCGTCGGTAGAAGCGATGATCTCTCCCGTGGCCGCGGCGACGGCCCGGTTGCGCCCCTGGCTAATGTTGCACCCCGGCTCAAGCAGCACGCGCAGCGGCAGGCGGCCGGCGTAGCTTTCGATGGTGGGCACCGTGTCGTCGCTGGAGCCGCCATCCACGACGATCACCTCGTCGGGGGCGCGGGTCTGGGCCAGCAAGCTGTCCAGCAGCCGCCGGATGGACTGCCCTTCGTTGAGCACAGTGACGATGACCGAGACGCGCACGGTGTCTCCCCTTTCCTGAGACAAGGGGACAAGGCGACAAGGAGAAGTCTCTCTCCGCCCCTCGTCTCCCCCTCACCCTGTCTCCTTGTCTCCCTGTCTCCCCATCTCCCCTTCTCTGACAGCAGCAGGCGAGAATCTATAACCGCCAGAAACCACCCCCACGCTGAAAGAAAGGATTCAGCCGTCGCTCGCGGCCGACGGTGGTGGTCGGGCCGTGACCGGTGAACACGGCGTAGTCGTCGTCCAGGGTGAAGATCTGGGTCTCCACGGACTGGATGAGCGTGGCGTGATCGCCGCCAGGCAGGTCGCTGCGCCCGATGGACCCCTGGAAGAGCAGATCGCCGACGAAAACCCGGCGTCCTTCGTGATCCACGAGGGAAACGCTGCCCGGCGAATGGCCTGGCGTCAGCCGCACCTCCAGCTCGCAGGCGCCGAAGGCTACCGGCTCGTCCTCGCTGAGGTAGCCGTCCACCGTGGGCGGCGGGCCGGGGTCGTAACCCAGCCAGAGGCGCGTCCAGTCCTGCAGTCCGGCCAGCACGGGCTCCTCCAGTTGATGCAGCAGGAAGGGCGCTCCCGTGCCTTCGCATAGTCCGCGAACGCCCAGGATGTGATCGAGATGAGCGTGCGTGCCGATGACCTGCTTCAATTGCAAGTTCAACTGCAGTATCTGCGCCTCGATGCGCTGCGGCTCATCGCCGGGATCAATAACCACGGCCTCGCCGGTCTGCTCGCAGCCGAGGATGTAACAATTGGCCTGTAAGGGGCCGACGGCCAGGGTTTCCACGATCATGGAGGTCTCCTTGGGACGATGGTAGGCTGGTACATTGGTACATTGGTCAATTGGGAAACTGGTAGATTGGTATATTGGGAGACTGGTAGATTGGTAT
>JACNHM010000469.1 GCA_014383605.1 Chloroflexota bacterium | reverse complement strand
CGCCAGCCGATCGTCGAACACAGCCGCGCTGGCGCGATCAATACTGGCCAATGTTCTTCCGTCCACTGGCTTCGGCGGCGCATAGATAGGTCGCAAGAAGAGCAGCAACACCAGCAGGCTGAAGATAAACCCGGCAGCCGTCAACCCGAAGGCCGAAACGCGCCAACGTCGAGGCGGCAGCCATTGTGCCAGCCCCAAGACAAAGAGGATGACCAGCGATGCCAGAGCCGGATAGAGGAGACGGGCCTGATCGGTGCCCAAAGCCACAGCAGTATAGCGTAGGAGCGCAGCGAAGATCACCGCCCACCAGGCAGCCAACAGCAACAGCCCCCACCGCTGCCAGTCCCTCAGCGTCCTCATCGCCGCAAGAAAACGCAGCAACCCCAGCGCCGAGAGTACGCTGAGCCCACCGGCAACCCAGTAGACAGGCGCCGGCAAGCAAATGTGTGCCGCGCCGCCGAAGCGCCCCCAGAAGGATTGAAACAACCCCTTGAACAGCCAAGCATAATCGGCAACGGTCAGCGGCGCCGAGCGCAGATCCACCCCCTCCAAGATCAGCTTCCAGGCCAAGGGGTCACCGTAGAACCGGACGTTGCGCCAATACCAGCCGCCGGCGATGAGCACGGCCAGCGCGAAGGCGAGGATGCCTCCCACGAATGGTTGCCGAACCGCCGCCGCACCGGACGCCCGCCATCGCTGCCAGGCAAACCAGCCGATGACCAGGGCCACCAGCGGCAGCGCGGCCAGGAAACTGGTCTTGGTCAGTAGCCCGGCCCCCAGCAGCAGGCCCAGGAGAGCAAACTCGCCGTAACCCACATCCCCATCCTCGCTCCCCTCGCTCCGCCGCAGCAGCCGCACCAAACGCCAGAGGAGCAGCGCGCCGACGGCCGCGGCCAGGTTATCGTTGTTCACCGCCCCGCCGAGGAAACAGAACTCGGGGATGAAGGCCACGAAGCCGGCTGCCCCCAGGGCGAGCGGTTCCCGCTCTGGAAACAACTCCCGCCCCAGCCGGTAGATGGCCCAGACGGTCAGCGTGCTCAGCGAGGCCGAGAGGAGCCGCACCAGGTGAAAGGCCAGCGCACTCCCGCGGTAAGGCCAGCTCTCCAGGCTGGTGTGGATGAGCAGATTCTGGGGGCCATCCGCCGCCGCCAGCGAGAAGTCGGGATTGGAGCGGGCGAAGGCGAAATCCATCTCCACGGGGAAGGTCAGCAGCGCGCCCATGAGGTAATACAGAGGAGGCTGGATGGCCTCATCCACTCCGGTGCCCGCGGGCAGCGCCCGCTCCCGGACCACGTAGCGAAAGTAATCGTAGTGCGACAGCTCGTCCGGCGCCTCGCCCAAAGGCGCGATGAGACTGTAGCCCACAGTTACCAGGAAATGGGCCAGGAGGATCAGGGCGATGAGGCAGTTGTAGCGAGTTCTTGACGACACAGCATCTCACCAATACGTATTGAGTAACAGCTCGAAAAGCAATGCCTGGCCGAAGAGCAGGCTGGCACATACGTAGAGCGGAATGCGAGAACGGACCTCCGCCAGCCAGGCAGCCAGGCGACGGGCAGCAGGAATGACCAGCGTCGGCACCAGGAAGAGCCAAACCCGTCCCACCTCGCCGCGAATGAGGCCGGAAAGATCCCAAATCAATGCCGTGCCCACAGCAGCCAGCAGCATAGCTTCCGATCCCTGCAGCAGACCTCCCCTACAACAGCGCTGCACCATCTGTCGCAGTTGGGCTCCCAATAGCGGCCAGGAGGCAAAACCCAGCCAGGCCGCGTAGGCCACCAGGTTGCCTACGAGCCAATAGTCATAGGGGCGCAACACGGCAATGGAGGTTTGATTCAGTTCCCAGGCGCGCTGAAAGCAAGCCAGGACGTTGAAGCCTGTACTCACAGCCAACACGAAGTAACAGATCACAACCATGACCCCCATCGCCATCAACGCCCACAGGCGACGCACGCGCCGGCCCGGGCCTCTCAGCCACAACAGCAAAAACAGGAGGCCAAGGAAAAGGGATAGGAAAGCCACGGTGAAAGTCATGAACAGCGTCAGGGCGTAGGCTAAACCGGCCAGCACGGCCCAGCGCAGGCTGGCCTGACGCAAACCCTCCCAGGCGCAATACAGGGTCCAAGCGCTGAAGAAAAGGATGGCGCTGTCCATGGAGGTGGCGGAATACAAGATGACGTTAGGAGTGAGCAAGAAGAGGAAAGCAGCCAGCAATGCCTGGCCAGCATCGAGCAAGACCTGGCGTGCCAACAGGTACACAGGCACAGCCGCCAGAGCCGACAGACAAGCTACGGCGCTAGCCGCGGCCAGCCTGCTGCCCCCCAGCAATCGCGAAAACCCCCACAGCAGGAGAATCGGCCCTGGCGGATGGGTGCGTCCGTGCAGCGATAGCTCCCCCATGTCAGCGACATAGGTGGCCAGAAAGGAGGTATCCACCCGGTGAATGTCACCGTAGTACTCCAGCCCAGCAGGGATAAAGGGAGCTTCGACCCCTGATAGTCCTGCCTCCAGCGTAGCCATGCTCAGGTGCAAAAGCGCTCCTAACAGTACAAGGGGTAGCAAAGTGCACCAAGCAGACCCACGAGGCCATCCGACCTCTGCTCTCTTCATGAACCACAGCAACCCTCCGAAGAGCACGATGGGGATGATGAGACGCGGCGACCAGTGGGGGCGAAAGCCTGCATAGAGGGGAGGAACGTCAATTCCCTCTTCGAAGGCCCACAAACTCCGACTCAAGGCGACGAAGAGAACGAAACCCAAAGCAGCCAAAACGACGATCGCCAGATAGCGCCTCATCCTTGGCCGCATCCCGGTTACTCGCATTTTCAATCCACAAAACGATACTTGATAAGGGCCCACAGCGCCTGCACGCCGTCGCGCCAGCCGAGCTTCTTCCCCTCATCCTGGTTGCGATAGCGATAAGAGATGGGCACCTCGTAGATGTGGCAACCACGCTTCAGCAGCTTGGCTGTGATCTCCGGCTCGATGTCGAAGCGATTAGCACGCAGGCCGATGTCCTTCATGATCTGGGCGGGAAGGAGCTTGTAACACGTCTCCATGTCCGTCAGACGAGCCCGATAGAGGAGATTGGTCAGCCAGGTCAAGAATCCGTTGCCGAAACGTTGCCGCCAGGGAAGAGTGCCATATCCGTGTTGGAACCGCGAGCCATAGACCACCTGGGCCTGGCCAGCGAGAATGGGCGCGAGAAGACGGGGGTAGTCTGACGGGTCAAGCTCCAAGTCGGCATCCTGAATGATCAACCACTCGCCCGTGGCGCAGGCAATGCCACTGCGGACAGCGGCTCCCTTCCCCCGATTTTGAGGATGGAACACGGCGATGACCTCGTCGGCAGCGGCTTCCTCAGCGATGATCTCCCGCGTCCCATCCACGGAGCCATCGTCTACGAGGATGACTTCTCGCTCTACCGGCAGTTCCACTGCCCGCACTCGCCGCAATACCTCGCGGATCGTATTCACTTCGTTGTATGTGGGCACGATGATGGATAATTTCGTGAGCACCTCGGTTCCCTATCTCCCCCTGTCCTTGTCGCTTGGCTATTCGGTCATTACCCTGCCCAGCATCAGGTGATCGCCTAATGGCTCACCGTCACGGCTCCAAACGGGCAGTCGCTCCAGGCTCGTTGCCTCATACCAGCCGGCGATGAGGGTATACTCGCCTGGCGGCAGGTCGGAGGGTAACAGCAGCCCCTGACGGTCAACGATGACCTGGCCGGGTCGCCAGGTGGCCACAGGCGCATACCCTCCCCGGGGCCGACCGTCCCGCTGCGCTCGCAGCCGCCCCTCAGCATCCAGAAGCTGTAAGAAGACGACGAGGTCTGACTTCACTGGCTCCCGGGCGCGCCAACGCGACTCCACGGCCAGGATGGAACCGGCTTGGCTTGGGCCGATGGCCGCACTCTCCAACTCAATGGCCGAGCCGAAACGGGCCGTCACCGGCAGCGGCGTGAGCTCATCAGCCGTCCCGTAGGGCAGCAGCCGGAAATCGCCGTACCAACGATCGCCGGCCTGGAAGGCGTGCTCCGCCAGCCAGGCCTCAATGCCGTTGTTTTCATCGGACGGACGCAGCCCGGCGGTGACGAACCAGATGCGCTCGCGCTGATTCAGCACCCGCCGCAGCACGCGCTCCGTCTCGGCATGCAGCGGCAACCCTTCCTGTGCGTAGCCGTAGATGGGCAGCCGACCCCGATAGCGATTCATGGGAATGTGGTAATGGTACGGAGCCACCGTGACGATGGCATCATCCGGCCCGGCCTGGACGGCAATCTCGTCCAGGATGGCCGCATACCCTTCCTTTGCCTGACCGTAGACAGGATCAGCGGCGTATCGCACCAGGACAAAGCCGGCGAAAGCCAGCGCTGCCAGGACAAGCAAGATGCAGGACGCAGGATGCAAGATGCGAGTAACTTCCTGTCTCCTGCCTCTTGCCTCTTGCTTCTTGCTTCTTGCTTCCTGCCGCAGCGCCAGGCCCAGCGTCACACCGGCCAAGGCCAACACTGCCAGCCCTGCCACGACCACGTCCCACTGCACAGCTCCCGCCTGCACCCAGGCCAAGTCTTCGTGGGCCAGGAAACCACGCCACCACAGGCGCACCTGCCCCAGCACCGGCGAATGCCAGGGATTATACAACGCCGGCGGCCCATAGCGCAGAGGATCGGCCCAGTCGGTGGGATAGATCTTCTCCCGCAACTCCATCTCATAATTGACGTAGTTGACGCTCACGGCCAGCAGTTGCACGGCCACGGAGAGGAGGATTAGGATTATGAGGGCAACCGCAAGGGGTGCCCCTACACCATCCACCCCAACGTCTGTAGGGCAACCGCAAGGGGTGCCCCTACACCTCTCCAGCACCGGTGCCAGGACGACCACCAGAAACGGCATTAAGGGCACCAGGAAGCGCGGCCCCCAGGCGAAGCCCGCCCACCACATCCACCAGCAGGAGAAGAGTAAGACCAACGCGCCGCTCACGGCCGCCAGCAGCCAGCCCTCTTCTTTATGTCGAGTGATGAAACGGGGCCAGCTCAACAGCGCGGCGACGGCCAACGGTGTGTACCAAAACAGGCCGCGATAGGGACTCAACAGCAGCCCCCACAATCCCTGCAGCAATGGCCCGTTGAATCCCTCTCCAGCCTCGAAATGATACCCTGTCTGCAGCAGATGGCCGAAGCGGACCCAGTTGTAGCCGGCCAGCAGTGCCACCGCTGCGATCAGGGGCACCAGGATGCAAGATGCAAGATACAGGATGCAGGATGCAAGATGCAAATGGCTCTCTCTTCCTGCCTCTTGCCTCTTGCCCCTTGCCTCTTGCGCCAGGTAGAGCAGGAAAAAGGGCAGGACGACAGCGTGGGCGGCATTGCCGGCGATGAGCAGGCCGGCCGCCAGCCCCGTAGCCCAGGCATACCCCGAGCGCCCGCTCTGCCGCAGGCGCAGTAAGGTATAGAACATCGCCAGCAGCGACAGCGCCGACAGCGGTTCGCCGAAGAAATGGGTGGCGTAAGGCCAGGCCATGGTGCCCAGACCGTAGAGCAAGGCCGCGACCACACCGGTCCGCTGCGCATATCCCAAGGCCAGCACCGTCCGCCATACGAGCAACGCCGTGGCCGCGGTCACCAGCATGTTGAAGAGCAGCGTGCCCTGCAGCAACCCTACGCCCGGCAAGGCCCACATCAGCCAGTAGAGCGGCACCGCCAGCAGCGCCAGCGCCGGCCCCTTCTTGGAAAAGACATCGCCGTCGGGCCCGAAAGCGCCCAACCGCTCCCCAGGCGAAGTCGTCCACTGCATCCAGCCGATAGCGTTGGTGTCGAAGGCCCCTCGCTTGGCCGCGCTCTCGGTGACGGCGAACAGGGAGATTTCGTCAACGATGTGAAAGCCACCGCTCCCTGTCAACAAGTAAATGGTAAAAAGCGAGACGAAGAGGGCGACCGCTGCCGGCCACGGCCAGCGAATTTGAATGTTTCTGTGTGATCCGTGAAATCTGTGGTTCCTGCTGATCACGAAGAGAAATCGTCCTTGCCTAGCACACGAATGCGGCCCAGCGTGGCCGGCTCGCCATGGAGTTGGCCATCGGCATCCAACCAGAGCAGCGGGGCCAGCGTCTGCGGTTCGTAGACCACCACCTGCCACAAGTAGCTACCCGGCAGCGTGTCCGGCCCCACTTCCACTTCGATGAGGTAGACGTTCAGCGGCCGATCTTCCGCGTCCCAGTTTGGCGGGGCCAGGTGACGGTCGTTGAGCAATGGGCAATCATCTTGGCCGATCCGATGACCATCCTCGCCGACCAGCCGTAGGCTGACCTTAAGCGGCTCTTTGGCGCCCGCAAGTTGCCGCCAACGCAGCACCGCCCAGGCAGATTGGCCGACCACCACCTCTGGTGCGCGCGCCTCCTCGACCGTGCTGGTTGCCCCCGGCCCGCGGCCGCCGTAGGCCCAGCCCACCAGTTCCACTTGCTCACCGAAGGCGAGGCTCAGCGGCTGCAGAGCCGGGGCCAGCTCA
>JACNHM010000468.1 GCA_014383605.1 Chloroflexota bacterium | reverse complement strand
GGTGCCGGTGGGCCGGGCCACCCTGGGCCGCATCTTCAACGTGCTGGGGGAGCCCGTAGACGGTGGGCTGCCCCTGGACGGCGTGGCGCGCCAGCCCATTCACGTGGACTCCCCGCCGCTGCTGGAGCAGGAAGCCGCCACCCAGATGCTGACCACCGGCCTCAAGGCCATTGACCTGCTCACCCCCTACGGTCGGGGGGGCAAGATCGGCCTCTTCGGCGGGGCCGGGGTGGGCAAGACGATGCTCATGATCGAACTGATTCGCCACACCATCGAGCATCAACAGGGTATCGTCCTCTTCGCCGGCGTGGGCGAGCGCAGCCGCGAGGGGAACGAACTGTGGCGCGAGATGCAGCGCAGCGGCGTCCTGGCGCGCACTGTCCTGGTCTTCGGCCAGATGAACGAGCCGCCGGGCGCCCGCCTGCGCCTGCCCTTCACCGCCCTGACCATGGCCGAGCACTTTCGCGAGCAGGAGCAGCAGGACGTGCTGTTGTTCATTGATAACATTTACCGCTACATTCAGGCCGGCATGGAAGTTTCGGCCCTGCTGGGCCGCCTGCCCAGCGCGGTCGGCTACCAGCCCACCCTCTCCACCGAGATGGGCGAACTGCAGGAACGCATCTCCTCCACCAGCCGGGGAGCCATCACCTCCGTGCAGGCCATCTACGTGCCAGCCGACGACCTGACCGACCCGGCTGTGGCTGCCGCCTTCGCCCACCTGGACGCCATCACTGTCCTCTCCCGCCGCCAGGCCAGCCAGGGTTTCTATCCCGCCGTGGACCCCTTGCAGTCCAGCTCACGCCTGCTGGATCCCCGACTGGTGGGCCAGCGCCACGAGCGCATCGCCAGGGAAGTGCGAGCTCTGCTGGCCCATCACGAGGAATTGCGGGACATCATCTCCATCCTGGGCGTGGAGGAGCTCTCCGAGGAGGACCAGATCGTGGTGAGGCAGGCGCGCCGCCTGCAGCGCTTCCTCACCCAGCCCTTCTTCGTGGCCGAGCCCTTCACCGGCCTGGCCGGCCGCCACGTCCCTCTAGGAGAGACTCTGCGCGGCTGCGAGGAGATCCTGGAGGGAAAGCACAACGACCTGCCCGAGCAGGCTTTCTACATGGTGGGCACCATTGACGAGGCGGTAGCCAAGGCGCAGGATATGGGTTAAGGGGTCAGGGGTTAGGGGGTGGGGGCGAGATGGCGGAAACGCTGTGGTTGAGGGTGATCACCCCCGAGGGGGTGTGCCTGCGAGCAGAAGGGGTGCAGATCGTGGAAGCCCGGCTGACCGATGGGGCTATCGGCATCCTGCCCGGCCACGCTCCCCTGGTGGCCGCCCTGGCGTCGGGCGAACTGGTCTACGAGAACGAAGCCGGCCACCATACCCTGACCCTGGCGGCTGGCGTCCTGCGTGTGGCAGAGGACGGGGTCACGGTGCTGACCACAAGGGCAACCCTCAATACACTATCGGGAGAGCCATGAGATTTCTGCTATGTCTTCTCCTGGCCATAGCAGCAGGCGTGGCGTATTTTCTCTCCCTTTCTTTGACCGTCAAGTGGTCCCTGCGGGGGAAATCGCCTGCCACCGGCAGCCTGATGGTGGCAGGATTCCTGCTTCGATACGTACTCTGGGGTCTGGTCGTGCTGGCCCTGCTGAAACTGGAGCCGCTCGGGGCCGTAGCGGCTATCGCGGGCTTCACCATCGGCAGGGTAGTGGTGATCAGGAAGGTACTCAGCGAGGAGTGAAGAATGGAACAGGTGTTTCCTTACGTTGTCTTCACCATAGGCGGCATCCCGGTCAAGGATACGGTGGTGGCCACCTGGGTGATGATGGCTGTCTGGATTATCCTCGCCTATCTGGTCTCAAAGAGGATGAGCCTCAAGCCCAAGGGGTGGCAACACCTCGTAGAGTTCGGGATTGAGGCCCTCGAGGGACTGATATTGAGGACCATAAGGCGGCCCGGCGAGGAGTTCCTGCCGATGATCGGCACTATGGCTCTCTTCGTCGCCACCGCCAACCTGCTGGGGCTTCTGCCGGGCTTGCCTTCTCCCACCAGCGACATCAACACCCCGTTGGCCCTGGCAGTGGTCATCTTCTTCGCCGTCCACTACTACGGCATCCGGCAGCGAGGCCTGATGGGGTATATCAAACACCTTGCCGGACCGATCTTCGTGAGCCTGCCTTTGGAGCTTTTGGGACACATAGGCAGGACACTATCTCTCTCCCTGCGCCTCTTTGGCAACATGATAGCTGGGACGGTGATCGTAGCCGTCCTGTACCAGATCATCCCGCTCGTTGTCCCGGTGCTGATGCTCTTGTTCAATCTCCTCATCGGCATCCTGCAAGCTTTTGTCTTTACCCTCTTGACCATCGTCTACATCGGCCAGGCTGTAGGGCCGCTGGACGAGGAGGCTGGAGGTTAGAGGTTGGAAATTGGAGATTGGAAAGGCTAACGATCCAACTTCTAACTTCCAACATCCAACCTCCAATATCCAATAAAGGAGAAAGGAGCTAAAACAAACATGGAAGATATGACCATAGTGGTACTGGCCACAATGATCATCAGCGGCGTTCTCATCATCCTGGGGACGATAGTCCCCTCCCTTCAGGAGGGCAAGGCCGTGGTGACGGCACTGGAGGCCATGGCCCGCCAACCCGGTGCGGCGGGCCAGATCAGCACCGCCCTCTTCGTGGCCCTGGCCATGCTGGAATCCTGCGCCATCTACGTGCTGCTGATCTGCCTGATCCTGCTCTTTGCCAACCCCCTCCTGGGTCTTATCCAGTGACATTCCAGGTGTCATTGCGAGGCGCGCTCCCGTTCGCTGCGCTCAGGGCATGGTTTGCGCCGCCTGTCCTGAGCCTATCGAAGGGAAGCAATCCCCCTGGCATGCTTGGAGATTGCTTCGCGGAGTTTACACTGAGCAAAGCGAATGTGCTCGCAATGACAAGTGAAGGAGAGTGAGCTATGCTCGAACTTGATCTGTCCACCCTGCTCTTTCAAATCGTCAACTTCCTGATCCTGGCAGTCGTCCTGGGCAAGTTCCTTTTTAAGCCTGCGCGGCGCCTGATGCACCAGCGGACGGCCGAAATGAAGACCATGCTGGACCAGGCGGCCCAGGACAGGAACGAGGCCGAAGCGCTGCGCGAGCGCCTGGCAGCGCGCCTGAAAGGGGCGGAAGAAGAGGCCGAAAAGATCGTTCGGCAGGCCAGGGAGGAATCGGAGCAGCAGGCCTGGGGCATCCTGCGCCAGGCCCAGGCCGAGGCCGAGGCGCTGCGGGCGGAGATGCGGGCTGAGAGCGCACAGGAGCGGGCACAGGCCATCACCGCGAACTACAATGAGGTGCTGGACACCATCATCGAATTGGCTGCCCTGAGCTTACAGGGCGTCGCCACCCAGTCCATGCACGATGACCTGATCGCTCGTCTGGTAGCCCACATCTGGGAGTTGGGCCGGACCGACCGCCAGCGAGTGGAAACCTACCGCCGCATGATGGCCGAGCGGCAGCCGGTAGCCCGGGTCCATACCCCCCTGCCCCTCAGCGAGGAACAGCAGCAGACCCTGGCCGATACCCTGTCGGCCCTGGTCAACCGCACCCTCACCCTGACCATAGAGACCGACCCGACCCTCATCGCAGGCCTCAAGGTGCGCCTGGGCGACTCCATCATTGACTACAGCCTGCAGCGGCGGCTGCTGGACCTGCGCGATGAGCTGGTGAGCGAGCTGGAACGGAGGTTGCAGGCGTGAAGGAACGCTTTCGTCTGCCAGCATTGCTGGAACTGGTGCGAGAGAAGGCCCGTGCCCAGCCAGCGCACCAGGTGCGCTTCCTGGACGTGGGCACCCTGCTCCAGGTGGGCAGCGGCGTGGCTGGCCTCTCCGGGCTGCCCCGCGCTATGACCGATGAGCTGGTGGATTTCCCCATCGGTGTGCAGGGCCTGATCCTCAACCTGGACCGGCGACGTATTGACTGTATCTTGCTGGGGTCCGACGAAGGATTGCAAGGGGGCGACCTGGTGACCAGCACCGGTCGCCGGCTGCGGGTACCGGTGGGCGCGGAACTGGTGGGGCGGGTGGTGGATCCCCTGGGCCGGCCGCTGGACGGCAGGGGCCCCGTGGTTGCCGCTGACTGGCATCACCTGGAGCGGGAAGCGCCAAACGTGGTCGAGCGCAGCCCGGTGAGCCGGCCGCTGCACACCGGCCTCAAGGCAATTGATGCCCTGGTGCCCATCGGCCGCGGGCAGCGGGAACTGATCGTCGGCGACCGGCAGACGGGCAAGACGGTCATCGCCGTGGACACCATCATCAACCAGCGAGAGGGCGACGTGGTCTGTGTCTACGTCAGCATCGGCCAGAAGAAATCGTCGGCCCAGGCGGTGATCCAGTCCCTGGAGAGCCACGGGGCGCTGGCCCACACCGTCGTCGTGGTGGCCGACCCCGATGCCCCCCCGGCCCTGCGCTACCTGGCCCCCTACGCCGGCTGCACCATGGCCGAGTATTTCGTCTACCAGGGCCGGGACGCGCTCATCGTCTACGACGACCTGAGTAAGCACGCCGATACCTACCGCGAGCTCTCGCTGCTGCTGCGCCGGCCCCCGGGGCGAGAGGCTTATCCGGGCGACATCTTCTACCTGCACGCCCGTCTGCTGGAGCGAGCCGGCCAGTTCGACGAAACCCTGGGCAGCGGCTCGCTGACCGCCTTGCCTATCGTGGAGACCAAGCGGGGCCAGATCGCGGCCTACATCCCCACCAACCTGATCTCCATCACCGACGGCCAGATCTACCTGGACAGCGGGCGCTTCAACCGCGGCTTCCGCCCGGCCATTGACGTGGGGCTCTCCGTCTCGCGGGTGGGCGGCGCGGCCCAGCGCCCGGCCATGCGGGCCGTGGCCGGACGCCTGCGCCTGGAGCTGGCCCAGTACGAGGAGGTGGCTCGCTTCACCCGCTTCGGCGGCGAAGTTGACGAGCGCACCCGCCGCCAGATCACTCGCGGGGAGCACCTGGCAGAGGTCTTGAAACAGGAGCAGAACGCCCCCCTCTCCCTGGCGCAGCAGGTAGTGGTCTTATACACTGCCTCCCGGGGGCACCTGGACGACCTGCCCCTGGACGAGGTGGCCCGTTTTGAATCAACTCTGCTGGAACTCGTGCCCCGCCAGCATCCCGCTCTCTACCAACACCTGGCCGATGGCGACGAGCTGACGCCAGAGATGGAAGCTGAACTGGAGCAGGTCATCACTGCTGTGCGGGCAGCTTTCGTGCCTGAGGGTGGGGCCGGGTAAGGGGCCTATCCTATGGAAGACGTCGAACGCATCGAACAGCGGCTGGAAAACATCAAGGGCATCGAGCCCATCCTCACTGCCCTGCGCACCATCGCCGCCGCGACCTGGCGCGCTGCCCTGCGGCGACTGGAGGCGGCACGGGAATACACCCGTCAACTGGAGGAGGTACTGGCCATCGTCGCTCCCCATCTACCGCCCCCCGACTCTCGCCGAGGCAAACCGGTAACGGGCGAGGCCCTGCTGGTCATCGCCGCCGAGCGAGGGTTGTGCGGCGGCTTCAACCGCGCGGTGCTGGAGGCAGCCAAAGGTTTCATCGCCGAGCAGCGGGCCCAGGGACAGACCCTGCACCTGTTGACCCTGGGCGAGCGCGCCAGGCGTCACTTTCAGCGCCAGGGAGAGCCGATCCTGCGTGCCGAGCGACTGCCGACGACCGCGCTGTGGCCCTTTGCCCAGGCGCAGGCCCTGGCCGAATGGGCAATGGACGCTTACGAGGCGGGGCAGATTGACGGCCTGCAGGTGCTGTACAACCGCTATTGTTCGGCAGTGGCCTACGAGCCGGTGACCCGCCGCTTGATTCCACCCCCCATGGCCGTGGGCACGCCCGGCCAGGAAGCCTGGCCGCCGACCATCGTGGAGACCGAGGCGGCGCAGCTCCATGCCCTGGCAATGACCCAACTCGTCACCGTGGGGTTGTACCTGGCGGTGATCGAGTCGGCAGCCAGCGAGCAGGCGGCACGTTTTCGGGTCATGGACGGGGCCAGCCAGAACAGCCAGCAGTTGATCGAGGAGTTGACCCTGGAGTACCACCAGGCCCGCCAGCAGGCCATCACCAGGGAGATGCTGGATCTGGTCGCCGGAGCCGGACTGCTGCCCGGCGTCCGGGAAGAGGAAGGTCACCAGTAGAGGAGGTGCCGTACCATGAAACTGCTGCTGGCTATCGTCCAGGCCGGCGATGCCGACAGGGTCATTGATGCCCTGCTAAGAAACGATTACGGGGTTACCCGCATCAACAGCAGCGGCGGATTTTTGCGGCAGAACAACGTCACGCTGCTCATCGGGGTGGAAGATACGCAGGTGGATGGAGCGGTGCAGATCGTTACCACCTCCTGCCGTCCCCACGCCGAACTGGAGCCGAACAAGACGGGGTTGACCATGCGCCGCGCCCTGGTCTTTATCCTGAGCGTGGAATCGTGCGTCGGCGTATGAGGGTGTCGTGCTTGCCTGGCATCCGAAAGACCTGCCGCTGTATATTATACA
>JACNHM010000466.1:5302-6520 GCA_014383605.1 Chloroflexota bacterium | reverse complement strand
GGTCACCCCGACGGCCACGCCCACGCCGACAGCCACACCGACGGCGATTCCCACGGCGACGCCGGGCGTCTGGCCGACGCCGTACGTGTTGCGCTCCCTGAGCCTGCCGGCAGGCAGCCATCCCCACGGCATCGCCCTGGACGGCCCGGGCGATCGGCTCTACGTGGCCTTTCACGGAGTAGACCATACAGGACACACCTTGGGTGTGGTGCGCACCCTCACGTTGGACCTGATGTCCCAGGCTGAACTGAGCCCCAGCACCGGCCCTAACGGCGTCACTGCACTTCTCCCGAGCAGCCGGATCGCCGTGGCCAACCGCCAGACAGATGACGTGGCCGTGGTGGACCGCAACACACTGGGGGTTGTCCGGCGCATTCCGGCCGGTGACATGCCGGACGGCGTCATCGTCCAGGGCAGCTTTGGCTACGTCGCCAACTTCGGCAACGACACGGTGACCGTGTTCGACCCCGTGAGCCTGGACGTGTTGCACACGCTGCACGTCGGCCACGAACCGTCGCTCTTCGCTGCCGATGCGGAGGCCGGCGACGTCTACCTTTCTCTGCATGGCTCGAACCAGATTGCCCGGTTGCACGACGGCGCGGTGATCGGTTTTTACAATGGCATCCAGGAACCTTACGGCCTGGCCTTCGACCCGGCCAGCCGGCGCCTCTACGCTGCCAACCGCGGCTGGGCCCACACGGTCACGGTGATTGACGTGATCAGCGGAAGCGTGGTGGGCGCCATCGGTGTGGGCAAGGAACCGTTCGTGCTGGCCGTGAACCCCAACAGCGGCCATGTGTTCGTGGCCTGTGGGGATGAAGTGAAGGTCTACCGCACGCTGGACTGGGCGCCGGTGGTCAACATCCCCGTGCCGCCCGGCGCCGAAGAGGGCATCACCCTGCACAACGCCCTGAACCGCGTCTACGTCACCAGCCGCGAGGGCGATACGCTGACGGAGATCCAGGACGCCGCGCCGCCGCTGGTCCTGTTCGCCAGCAACCGGGATGGCAAGGGCGAGATCTACCGCATGTTGCCCGACGGACGGGAGCAGATCCGCCTGACCTTCACCGCCGACGCCTACGAAACCAAACCGGTGGGCTCTTTTTCTGGACGCTGGATCGCCTACGAGCGGACGGACCCCGGCGGCACCACCCACCTCTGGCTGATGAGCCGCGATAGCCGGAACCCCCGCCAACTCACCTTCGGCAGCAGTTACGA
>JACNHM010000466.1:2386-4712 GCA_014383605.1 Chloroflexota bacterium | reverse complement strand
GACTTCGACTACGCGCCGGGTTGGCTGCCGGCGCCATATCGTTAGACATGCCAGGGCCACCGGCCCTGCCAACGTTCATGACTCCAAAAACAAGCACTCTCCCACACCGGGGGAGCGCTTGGCCTGAATACGGGCATCGGACAACGCATTGTTGACAGCAAGGCCCTGCTATGCTATGATGGTGCCACCGCGATCCGATGACGAATACGCGCCCTCTGGCCTCTCCCTCGTCATCATTTGTGATGGAAGGCCAAACCAGGCAGACTGTTTCGCGCCCCGAAACAAGGAGGACTGAACATGAAGAAGTGGATTCTGCCCCTGCTCGTCCTGACCCTGATCCTCAGCGTCCTGACACTGGGTACTGGAAGCTGGGCCATTGAAGCCGGAAGCGCGCAGATTGAATATCCAATCTCCGCTATCCAATCTCCAACATCCAACTTCCAACCTCTAGATTCCGGCCCGCGCGGCGGCAGCGTGGCCGCTGTGGCCGTCTCCCCCACCTTCCCCAGCGACCGCATCGCCTTCGCCGGCGTGCGGGAATACGGCGTCTACCGCTCCACCAGCGGCGGCTGGGACTGGGAACGGGTCACCCCCGACGAGGAGCGCTCCGGCTGGGCCATCGGCGATCTGGCGGTGTCGCCCGCTTTTGCCACGGACGAGACCCTGTTCGTGCTGACCGACATCTGGACAGACGGCGGCAACGTGTACCGCTCCGAGGACGGCGGCGACACCTGGTATCCACCGCAGAGCCATCCCGACGGCATCCTGCCCGGCCTAAGCCATCTGGCCATCTCTCCCGATTTCGCCAACGACCGGACGATCTACGCCCTGCACAGTTCCCTCAGCCTGGTCTCCACCGACGGCGGCCGCAACTTCACCACCCTGCCCGACTGGTTCGGCAGCCAGAATGTGCAGGCGTTGGCCTTCTCGCCCCACTACGCCACAGACCGCATCCTTTTCGCCGTCGCCGGCGGGGCGCTCTACCGTTCCGCCAATGCCGGCGGGAGCTGGACGGCCATCGGCGCGGGACTGCCCGGCACTCCGGATGTGCTGGCCGTAGCTCCTGGCTTCGCTCATCCCGGCCCGGTGCTGGCCGTCTCCTCGTTGGATCACGCCGTCTACTTCTCCAGCGATAGCGGCGACCACTGGCTGGCCAGCGACCTGACGCTGGACGCGGGCACAACGCCCTGGCTGGCCTTCGCCCCGGACTACCCCACCAGCCTCGTCGTCTTCGCCGGCAACGGCGGGCCGACGGGCGTCTACCGCTCCACCGACGGCGGCTTCCACTGGGCAGCGGTGGGCGAGCCAGACGAGGACGGCAGCGGGCTGCCTGGCCCTAACTCCTTCGACATGGCCTTTTCGCCTGCTTACGCCACCGACTACTTCAGCCTGCTGGCCACCAGCGCTGGCGTCTACCGCTCGGCCAGCCCCGGCAATCCGCCGCCCTGGTGGCCGCGCAACGACGGCCTGCCGCGGCTGCCCGTGGTGCGCATCGCCGCCGCCCCGGCCTGGACGAACACGCTGTTCGCGGCGACATCTTTCTTCGAAACGGTGCGCGCCTACAGCACCAGCAGCCACTACGACGGCAACATCCACCGCTCCACCGACGGCGGCCAGACCTGGCAGCCGGTCAGCCCGCGCCTCGACACTGTACAGGCACTGGTCGTCTCGCCCAACTTCCCCGGCGATCACACCCTCTTCGCCGCCACGGGCTACCTGGCCGGCCACGGCCAGCAGGGCGGCACCGTCTACCGCTCCACCGACAGTGGCCTGCATTGGGAGGCCGTCGGCGACCTGGTCTACATCCACGACCTGGTCATCTCGCCTGACTATTCGCACGACCAGACGCTCTTCGCCAACGCCCAGTACAGCGCCGGCACGCCCACAGGGCCGGGCCTTTTCCGCTCCACCGACCGCGGCGGGACCTGGACGCGCCTCAGCGACATGTTCCCGGCCTGGCTGGCCATCTCGCCCGACTTCGCGGACGACGACGTCCTCTTCGCCGCCACGCCCGCCAGCCTCTACCGCTCGGCTGACCGCGGTGCAACCTGGACGCTGGTGCTGGGCGGCAGCTTCTTCGCGCCGCCGATCGTTTCGCCGCACTTCTGGCTCGACCGCACTGCCTACGTGGTCAGCTCCGATCAGCTCTACCGCTCCAAAGATGGCGGGCTCACCTGGCAGCCGGTGGCGGATGACCTGGCGGATGGGCCAGGGTTGCTGCGCTTCGGCCCGGCGGACAGTCTGACGACGGCCACCTGTGCAGGGGAGCGGAGGAGCGGAGGAGTGGAGGTGCTCCCTTGCCCCCTCTGCCCCTCTGCTCCCTTGC
>JACNHM010000466.1:0-1888 GCA_014383605.1 Chloroflexota bacterium | reverse complement strand
GCCTTCGTGGGCACCTGGGGCGGCATCTTCCGCACCACCGGCTGGGGGGCGAGCTGGCAGCGCGTGGCCGAGGAAGTGCTGCACACGCCCGGTTCGGCCACCACCGTGGCCATGTCCCCCGGCTTCTACCTGGATGGCATCGTTCTCGCCGCTGGCGGCTACGGCGGCCTGTTCTACACCGAGGATGGCGGCGACCACTGGCAGATCACCCTGGGGGAGATCGGTGCCTCCGCCGACGTGGCCTTCTCGCCCGTCTTCCTGGCCGACACCACCGCCTTTGCCGCGGCCTACGATGGCGTCTGGCGCACGGAAGACCGCGCCGCCCACTGGAGCCACGTCCTGGATCTGGAAAGCGGCTCCGTGGCCGACGTGGAGGTATCCTGCGACTTCGAGACGGACCACACCGTCTACGCCGCCCTGTGGGTCGGAACCGAGCCGGCGTACATGATGCGTTCCACCGACGGCGGCGACACCTGGCACGTGGCCGACAGCGGTCTGGAGCGTCGGATCAACGTGATGGCCACCGCTTGCGACGACGACAGCACTACCCTCTTCGCCGGCGGCACGGCGCTCTTCCGCTCCAGCGACGGCGGCGACAGTTGGCAACCGCTGCCCGGCTGGCCGGAAGGGGTCAGCATCCAGGAGCTGGCCATCTCGCCCCAGTTCGCCAGCGACCACACGCTGCTGGCCGGCACCTACGGCGGCGTCTACCGCTCCACCGACGGCGGCGCCAGTTGGACGCTGAGCGAGGGCTTCGTAGTCCTGGAAACGCGGGTGGTGGCCCCCTCGCCCGCCTATGCCACAGATGGCACACTCTTCGCCGGCACGGAGATGGGCGTCTACAAGTCCACGGACCGCGGCTACAACTGGCAGCCGGCCAACAAGGGGCTGGTGGGCAGCTCCGCCTCGCACATCAGGGACATCGTCGTCTCGCCGGACTTCGCCAGTGACCGCACGCTGTTCGCTTCCTGGACGCTGAGTGGCCACATGGGAGGCAGTGTGTATCGTTCCACCGACGCCGGGGAGAACTGGGAGCGGCTCTGGGGCACGGGATACGTCGGTGACCTGGCCATCTCGCCCCAGTTCCCCGGCGATCAGACCCTCTTTGCCACCGCCGAGGGCATGGTCTTCAAGTCCACCGACGGCGGCGTGAGCTTCCTGCCCAAGCTGTCCGACCTGACGCCGGCGGTGGAAATCGGCATCTCGCCGCAGTACGGCAGCGACCGGACGGTGTACGCCGTGGGCTACGGCGACGTGTACCGCTCCACCGACGGCGGCGAGACCTGGCAGCCGTTTGGCGGCTGGCCGCCGCATTACGGCCTCGGCCTCTCGCCCGCTTTCGGCGCCGACGGCACGCTGTTCGCCTCCTACCGGGAAATCGAAGGCTCCGGCCTGCGGCCGGAGAGCGGCGTCATCCGCTCCAGCGACCGCGGCGCGAGCTGGGACCTGGCCACGGCGGGTTTGCCCGGCACCTACGAGCCCTGGCCGCAGTCGCTGGCCCTCTCGCCCGCTTTCGCCGTCAACCGCAGGCTCTTCACCGCCGTCAGCGGCATGCCGCACCTGGGGCCGAACCAGGTCTACGGCTCGGCCAGCGGTGGCGACGGCTGGACCCCGCTGCCGCCCATAGCCGGTGAGCCATCGCTCTACAAGCTGTCCGTCAGCTCGGAGATGAACGGCGACGACACGGTGCACGCGGGCACGGCTGCGGGAGCCTGGCATTACTCGTCGGCCTGCTTCAACACCGTCGCCAATGGCGGCTTCGAGTTCGACACCGGCTGGACGCTGCCCGACACGCCGTATCCCGCCGCCTACAGCCTCGACCTGGCCCACGGCGGCTACCGCTCGCTGCGCACGGGCATCCCCCCCGGCGGGCCCAACGTCGAGAGCT
>JACNHM010000462.1 GCA_014383605.1 Chloroflexota bacterium | reverse complement strand
TTTCTTCTGTGGCAAACGGGATCGGCGCGTGTTCTGTTCTTCCAAGATTATACGATCAGTTTTTTGGGCCTTACGGGTGCAAAAACCCGCCTTTTTGCGCCGATTCCGGCCTGTTTTCGCCGCGGAATCACTCAGCCGACCATATCATACCCCCGTTCGCTCACTGCTGTCAAGTGGCAAAATGACGGTTGGCCACTTCAGCAGTCCCAGAACCCACTGCTTGCCCACAAGCCTCGTTCACTTTGGCCATGCCCAGGGTCTTCCCGTTCATCCCTCCGCTCTTGGTGCAGTGTCGGTTTTGACAATAGAACACATGTTCGGTATAATGTTCTCCACATCCCAGCCAGCGACCGGCCCTGCTGCGACGCCACCCCGGCCCGGCGATCACCCGGCCGGCACTCCACCCGCTGGCTGTTCCGGAACCTGCTCTTGAGCAAGAGAGGCAACAAACGACGCCGCCTGGAGGCGGCCATCGCCCGCATCCACCGCCGTTACGGCAGCCAAGCGCTGGTCAAGGGCACGCCGCCGACGGCGGTCGGCAGGACAGGCGCCATTCCCCACATCCCCACCGGTTTCTCAGCGCTGGACGAGGCGCTGGGTGTCGGCGGGCTGCCCAAGGGGAGCGTATGCGAACTCACAGGCCCGGCCACCTCGGGCAAGACAACGCTGGCCCTCAAGTTCCTGGCCCAGGCCCAGCATGGCGGCGGGCAGGTGGGCTATGTGGACCAGGCCCGTTCCTTCGACCCCGGCTACGCCCACCGCTGCGGCCTCGACCTCTCCCGCCTGCTGGTCGTCGCCCCCTACGACCTGCCGGAGGCGCTGGCCATGGCCGAAGCGCTGGCCGGCAGCGGGGGACTGGGAGCTTTGGTCTTCGATGGGCTGGAGGGGCTCTGGGGCGAGGCGCAGATGGCACCGCTGGTCGCCGCCTGGCTCGACCGGTTGATTGCCCCGCTGGCACGATCGGGCACGGTGCTGCTCTTCCTGCACGGGCCGCCAGGGGAAAGGTCCCCCGCCCTCTCCGCCCTGGCCCACCACGCCACGGTGCGGCTGCACATCGTGCGGGAGCAGTGGCTGCGCAGCCACGGCGACATCCGGGGCTACGAGGCCCGCGTGGAGGTGCTCAAGAACCGGCTGGGGCCGGCAGGGCGTGCCGTGACCATCGCCATCGAGTTCGACGGCACGGTGCGCGGCAACGGCCTGTGACGCTGGCAGGACACGGCAGCTCGAGATGTCCATCCTCTACTGCACCGTTCCCCACTTCGCCGCCGCCCTGGTGCGACGAGACGATCCGAGCCTGCAGAACCGCCCCCTGGTGCTCATCGGCCCCCAGGAACGGGTGTTCGCCGTTTCAGTTGAAGCGGCAGAGTGCGGCGTCGTCGCCGGCCTGACGGCCAGGGTCGCTGAGATCCGCTGTCCGGAGGCCCGGCTGCTGGAAGCGGATGTGGCTGCCCATCGGCAGGAGGTCGAGACGCTGCTGCAACTCCTGGAGCGCAGCAGCCCTCGGGTGGAGCCGCACGGCTGGGGAGCGGCCTACGTGGATCTGGGCGACCTGGCCCGGGATCACACTGCGGGGGTGGCGCTGTGCAGTGAGATCGGCCGGGCCGTGCGGCGAGAACTGGGGGAGACCTTGCAGCCGGCATTGGGTTGGGACCAGAGCAAGTTCACTGCCCAGGCGGCGGCCCGGCGCACCCAGCCCGGGCGTCTCCTGGCCGTGGCGGCGGTGCGCGAGCGCAGCTTCCTGAAGCCCTTGCCGGTGGCCCTGCTGCCGTTGGGAGAGGATCCCCTGCGACGGCTGGGCTTCCTGGGGTTGCGCACGCTGGGGCAGTATGCGGTCTTACCGACCGCGGCGGTGTGGCAGCAGTTCGGGCGGGCAGGACAGCTGGCGCAGCGCTACGCCCGTGGTGAAGATGACCGCCCCGTGGTGCCCCGCTGCCAGGAGCGACGTCTGACTGCCGCCTGCGAGTTCGACGTCCCCCTGGCCGAGCGGGAGCGGTTGCTGGCGGCCTTGACGCACCTGGTCTCCCCGCTGCTGGCCGAGCTGCGGGGGGAGCTGCAGGCCTGCGCTCAGGTGCGGCTGACGGTGCGCTTCGCCGACGGCACTGCCCAGGAGCGGCAGCGAGCCTTCCTGTTCCCGACGGTGGAGGAGGCCAGGATCACCCTGGCCTTGGGGCAATTGCTGGACACCTTGCGCTGGCAGGCCGGGGCCGAGGGTTTGGCGGTGGCCCTGGAGCGGATTCAGGATGCCGTAGCCGAGCAACTGTCCCTCTTCCCGGCTGAGAGTGAGAAGGAGCGCAAGCTGCGCGAGGTGCAGGAGTACCTGGCGTCCCGCTTCGGCGCCCACAGGCTGCGGCGGGCGGTGCTGGCTCAGCCCGGTGCGCCGCTGTCGGAGTGGCGGGTGGGCTGGCTGGAGGAAGATGGATGACGGAGGATGGAGAATGGAGAATGGATTGAGGCCAGATCAAGGATGAGTGTCGTACTCAGCGCCAAGGAACAGCAACTGGTTCTGCAGTTCCTGGGCCGAGAAGCGATGCAACAGATTCTCCATCCGGCGCAGCCAGGCACTAACGGCCGAATGGCCGATGAGGATGATGATACCCCAGTGCTCCTGTCCACCTTCCACCCATGTGGCATGTACGCCAGGAAAGTGTTTGATGTTGTGGGTGATCAGCGCCCTCTGCTGGCGGGCGGCAAAGAGCAACTGCTCCTCGTCCGACGCCTCCAGCAGGCCGGCCTCGACTGTCGTCTCAACATCATAGCCGCGTCGCCGCAGTGCCTCAGCCAGCCGCGCGTCCGCATCCTCGTCGAAGTACAGCCGGGCGACGAGGGAGCTCGGTTCCGTCATCATCGCCCCGCTTCACCAGATTTTCCGGCGCGGATGCCCCCGCCTTCAGGCGTGGGGAGGAAGCGCCGGGCCTGCCAAAGGCAGGCTTTTCCCCTTCCCCCTTTCGCGGAGTTCTCGTTTGAAGTTCTCGCCGATTTGCATCAGATAACCCCCTGTGATATAATTGAGCTATGAGAACAAACGTTCCATACAAGAGCAACCGCAATATCATCTATTCCTGCACGTACCACGTCGTCTGGTGTGTCCCAAGTACCGCCGCAAGGTACTCGTCAACGGCGTAGACGCCCGACTGAAGGAAATCTTGTACCAGACGGCGGAAGAACTTCGGTCTGAAATCATCGAGCTTGAAGTCATGCCCGACCATGTGCATCTGCTCTGCGAGGTTGACCCCCAATTCGGCATCCACAGGCTGGTCAAGTGGATGAAAGGGCGTTCTTCCCGCCTGCTGCGCCAGGAGTTCCCGTGGCTCAAGAGCCGCCTGCCTACGCTCTGGACTAATTCCTATTTCGTGGCCACGGTAGGCGGCGCCCCCTTGGTAGTCATCAAACAGTACATCGAGCAGCAAAAGGGCTGGTAGATGAGACAGACGAACACGGATTCGTTCACAACCGAAATCCCTCTCAGAACCGCCCCTGCTCAGGAACAGGCGCTGTTGGCGCGACTGGAGGCCGCCCGCCAGGTCTACAACGCCTGCCTGGGTGAGAGCCTCAAACGCCTGGCCCTGCTGCGTCAGTCGAAATGCTACCGGGCCGCCTTGAAAATCCCTGAAGGGAAGGCCCGTTCGCAGGCATTTCGTAAAGCCCAGGCTGCTGTCGGCTTCCGAGAGTATGACCTGCACGCCTACGCTGTGCAGTTCAACCACTGTTGGATTGGCGAACACCTGGACATCAACACCATTCAGAAGCTCGCCACCCGCGCCTTTAACGCTGCACAGCAACATGCCTTCGGTCAACGCGGCCGCCCCCGCTTCAAGGGCCGCCATCAGATGGACTCGGTTGAGGGGAAGTCGAATGCGAGCGGCATACGCTGGCGCGAGGGTCACGTAGAGTGGCTGGGCTTGGAACTGGAGGCCATTATCGGGGCCGACGACCTGGTTATCGCCCATGGGTTGAAAAGTCGCGTCAAGTACGTGCGCCTGGTGCGCCGCAAACTGAATGGGCGACATCGCTTCTACGCCCAACTGGTGTGCGAAGGCAGACCCTACCAGAAGCCCCAGAACAGGCCGGGGCAAGGCGTGGTCGGACTGGATATCGGCCCCTCCACCATTGCTGCTGTGGGCGAGGGCGAGGCTTTCCTGGAGCAGTTCTGCGCCGACCTTGCGCCGCGCCAGGACCAGATACGCCGTTTGCAACGTCGGATAGATCGCCAACGACGGGCCAACAACCCCGACAATTATCTGCCCGATGGCCGGATACGGCCTGGCCCGAAGGTCTGGCGCAGGTCGTCCCGCCAACGGCAGACGGAAAGCCAACTGGCTGAGGCCCATCGGCGCATGGCCGCCCATCGTAAGACCCTGCACGGCCAGATGACGAACCGTGTCTTGCGCATGGGTAACACCATCCAACTGGAAAAGGTGTCCTACCGCGCCTTCCAACGGCAGTATGGCAAGTCGGTCGGGGTACGTGCGCCGGGGATGTTTGTCCAACGGCTGAAGCGTAAGGCTGAGAGCGCCGACGCCTCGGTCGTCGAGTTCCCCACACGTACCACCCGCCTGAGCCAGACCTGCCACGGGTGCGGCAGGATAGCGCCCAAGCCGCTGGCGCAGCGTTGGCACATCTGCGATTGTGGCATTGTGGCGCAGCGCGATTTGTATTCCGCCTTCCTGGCTTCGTGCGTGGAAGGTGACAGGCTCAACGCGGGCCAGGCTGAGATGCGCTGGCCGGGTGTGGACTCGCTCCTCCAGGCGGCGTTGAGCCGTATCCAACCGGCGAATGGACGGCCTGTGCCGTCCAGCTTCGGCCTGAATAGCCGGAGACAGAGCCGGTCGCCTGTGAAAGCTAACGTGAACGCAGTTGAGGCTCAAGATGTTGTACCCTCCATTGCCCCTGGCAACGCCGGGGAGAGCTTGAGAGAGACTGCCGAATCGTTAGAACCCCCAGGCTTTAGCCGTGGGGAGTAGTCAGGGTGAACGACCGCCACTCCCTCGGCGACCTTCTCGACTTGCAAGCGTTGCCTGGCGATCACCCGCTCGGGCCGGCTCTCTTCGACGAGCCCGTCTATCTCAGGTTGGTGATCGTAGTAGTACGAGAGAGCATCGTAAACCTGGGTCGCCGTCAGGTGGGGGAGAGCAGCCAGGATGTCATCCACCGACTGGCCGGCCTGGATCCGCTCGACGATGTGACGCACGGAGATGCGGGTCCCCCGGATGATGGGCTCGCCCCCGCTGATGTCGGGCCGGCGGACGATCCGAGGGTGCCCTTCCGCGGCCTGGTCGACCAGGGTGTTGTAGTCTTCGTAGCGGACCAAAACGGCCTTGGGGCGGCTGTACTGGGTGATGAAATAGGGCTCGCCGGTGGCCTCCAGCGTGGCCAGGACGTTTTTGAGTTTCTGTCTCACTTCACTGATGGGGATGATATTGACCGCCATGAGTCGCCTCCCTGTGCTTTTCTGTTGTACAAGAGAATTATACATCCACGCGGAGATCCTGTCAAATTCCAACTTCCGTGAGGGGAGCCATGACGCGATTGTGGCCTGAGGGGGAGCGGGTGCAAGCGTGGGGTGAGGAGGAGATGCCGGCCGGCTTCGAGTGGCAGGGGGAGAGCCACCGCATCCTGGAGCTCTGTAACCGCTGGCGGGTGCACACCCGCTGGTGGGAGCCGGAGCAGGCCGTCTGGCGGGAGTACCGGAAGGTGACCACCGAAGCGGGGCTGCTGTGCCTGATCTACTGGGACCTGCTCAAGGGCGGCTGGTTCCTGGCCCGGCTGTACGATTGAGGTCTGAGGCAACGTGTCTGCAAGGACCGGGTATGTGGAGTTGCACTGCCACAGCACCTTCTCGCTGCTCGATGGGGCCTCATCGCCGCCAGTCTGACGCAGGACATGATCCGTTGGCAGGCCGTCCAGGGCTGGGACGGCAGCTCCCCGATGGTGCTGGGCTCCGGCCAGTTCATCCTGCCCGGCGACCTCTTCACCACGCAGCTGACTGAAACGCCGTAGCCGAGTTGGCAATAGCGCACAAACAACAGAGGAACCCGGTTTCGCCGAGAAACCGGGTTCCTGATTCTTGCCTCTTGCGTTCCTTGCCGTTACCGCTCGATGAAGTAAGTCACCTGCACCTGGTAGCTGACTTCCACTTCGCCGGGGCTGATCGGCCCGCCACCACCGCCCATGGCACTCTCGAAAGCCATGGGCACGGGGTACATGCTGCCGCCGATCACCTCGCTCACCGCCATGACCGGCCCCAGGGCTACCTCGCTCAGTTCTGCCAGCGCTTGGGCACGGGCTCTGGCGTCGGCGACAGCCTTGGTGCGCGCCTCGGCCTGCGCTGTTGCCGTATCATCCAGGCTGAAGTTCACGCCCCAGATGTTGTTGGCCCCCGCTTCGATCACGCCATCGAGCACCTCACTGACCTTGTCCAGGTCACGAATGGTCACGTTGACCATGTTCGAGACGCGGTACTGCGGCTTGGACTCGCCTGCTTCCGCCCCGCCCACGAGAGGTGACGGTTCCGGATAGCGCTCCATGTAGACACTGTAGTTTGTGGTCTGAATGTCCTTTTC
>JACNHM010000566.1 GCA_014383605.1 Chloroflexota bacterium | reverse complement strand
TGGTTTCCGACGTGGAGGATGGAGGCCAACTGCAGATAGGGGATGATGGCCGAGGGTATGGAGGCAAAGGTCTGTCTCCCTATCCAGCGCCCCGGCCAGTCTTTGGGGGCGTGACGGAGGTCGTGATCTTGCACGGGGGCCTGAGCCGCTTGCTCCAGTGCAGCCTGCAAAGATGCGCGTTCTTCGGCGCTCAAACTGTCCCACACGTCGTCGGGGGTGTGGCGTTTCCCCGGCAGGAAGATGGTCATGCGGGCGATCAGGGACTCCAGAATGCGCGGCAAGGTGGGCACTTCGCCGGCGGGGATCTTCTTCCTGCGCCGCCCTTTGCTGCTCGTCGGGGAGAGGTCAAAGGGCGTCAGCCAGGTCAATCGTTTGAAGACCCGCCGTGATCCAGCCTCGAAGGTCAGCCCTTCCGCCCACTGGACGGGAGTGGGGCTGTAGCGCAGATCCAGTTTCCCCTCCTGCACAAGGGGTTCCCAGCAGTCTCCCCGGGCGGCATAGACACCATAGAGGTCGAAGCGCCCCCAAAGGCTACTCTTCCGATGCCAGCGAGGATCGGTGGTCGTCGCGGCGTCCTCCAGCGCCGGCAAGATGACCTCCAGGAAAAGCCCATGATCGGCGCTCTCACCCAGGAGCTTGAGTTCCCACAGGATCAGCTCCCCCTCCCCGTAGCTCCGCTTGCCCGGATAGACAAACAACACGGCCTCCAGGGGCCACGACGCCTGGGGTACAGTCTCGAGCTTTCCCACGCCTTTGGCTTCATCCCAAGGAGCCAGGGCTTTGCGCCAGGGGGTTGCTTCGCGGGTGGGGAGGCGATCGGCAATGATGGTGCCCAGGACCAGGGAGAGCTCAGCCGACAGAGATCTGGGCAACCACACCATGGAGCTGTTCACCCGCCACACGAACAGGTAGCGGACGAGATTAGCCGGGCTGATAAAAGGCCACATACCCCACCAGTTCGTATAGCAATTGGATACGATCCTTGGACCACTGCCGGATCCTCCAGGCGCTCAACATGTCCTTGGCCTCCGGGCTCAAATAGCCCAGGAAGCGCCCCCAGTAAAACTGTTCCTCACTGGCGTCGTCCAAATTCAGCAACTCGTAGAGGGCCTCTTGGGCTTCGGGGCGCAGCAGCGTACGAAACACGGCGGCCATCTCCAGCAGGCTCAGGAAGTCAGAGACCTCAAAGGTTAGCATCCCCTGACGATCGCGTGTATGGGGAGCCAGAAGCTGATGGGGAGCGGAGAAAAAGCGCACCCGCAACTGGTCCATGGCGAAGCGGGCCTCGTGGTGAGCCGCCCGACAGAGGACATCGGCCATGCTGATTCCTCGCCCGGTCCCCGTAGTAGGAAGTATTTGGATCAGCCCCTTCAGGGCAGTCCCGTGATAGATGGCGAGTTCCTGGAGCCAGGGTTTCAGCTCTTGCCGCTGCATGGCCACCAGGAAATGATTCTGGCCGTGGGCGTATACGCCCAAGATACGGCTATCGGAAAAGCCCGCGCCACTCTCCAGTTGCTTCGGCAGGCGGTTGACCAGCGCCCAGACGACGATGGCCTGGCGCGAGATGTGGCCCAACCAGTAGGCGTGAGCCAGAATGGCCCGACACGACGTGCAGTAGCGACTGGGCTTACGGCCGGGGGAAGCGTAACGGGGATAGATCCAACAGCGCTGGCAGGGGCCACTCAGGGCAGAATGAGGAGACCCGATCTCTTCGTGGTCGAAGAGATCGGGTTTCCTCTCCAGATAATGCAAGGTGGCCAACAGCTCAGCGCCGGTTCGGCAGCGGCGCAGCCAATCAAAGCCGCTCAGCATTCAACGCCCTGCGCAGTTGGGCATAATGCTCGATGACGTCGCGGTTGATCCATTCGTCCACCTGGAGGGGCAAGCGCCAACTCTCTTCAGGCTGGCCAGCGTAGCGGTTGGCCCAGTCAATGAGATGGCTCTGCGGCAGAATGTGCAGGCGCAGGCTGCCGCAACCGAGATAACGGTTTTTGCCCATCTTGTGGGCGAGCTCTGGCTCCAGGGACACACACCAGATCAGCCTCTGCAGTTCCTCTTCCTCCAGGTTCCAGAAGCGGATGGCCAGGCGGGCGCGGGCACCAGGCAGGATGGCCCGGAAGTAGCTGGCCTGGACCGTATCGGGCTGGAAGCCATCCAAGCGCTCGACGATGGGGGCCAGCGGGGCGTGGGGGAAGAGCCGCCAGGTCTGGGCGACGCGCAGCAGGGAAGCCGTGCCGCCGGGCACGTTTTGCCACTGGCCGCCGCTGTACTGCCATTGGCCGTAGGGATAGGGCACTTTGAACCAGGCCAGTTGCGGGTCTTGGAACAGGCCAAAGCTGAAGGAGAGCCGCCCGGCGAGCGCCTGATTGGGCCCTTGTCCTACCCAGCCAAAGAGGCCGTCCACGGGGTTGAGGCGACTGATATCGGGACTCGCCTGGCGGGAATCGCTGGCGATGGCGTAGATGTGGCGGATCAGCCCCTTGATGCTGCGGCTGGGGAGGGCGTAGAGCTTCTGCGCGCGGCGTTGGTCAGCCTGCGGGGGGGCCATGGCGAAGAAGTCCCAACCATTGACCGGGCCGTCGCCCAGCGTGGCCCTCAGGGAAGGCTCGCCGCTCTCGCGCACGTGGAGGGGGGTCAAGACCTCCGCTTCCACGATGAGTTTGCCGCAATAGCCGCCGAAGGAGCGGTGGGAGATGAAGCCGGCCGCGGCCCTGGGTGGTGTCGGCGCCACGGCCTTTGTGGCTACCAGCGGCTGGACAGCCTGCAGAGCAGTGGCTGCCGCTTCCCCCTCCAGATCCAAGCGCTGCCAGATGCCATCCTGGGCCAGGGATCGTTCGCCGAACAGGGTCTGGCTTACGTCCGCCGGGTCGGCGGTCAGCCAGGTGAGATCGGTGACCGATGCCTTGACCCAGCCGAAGCCGCTGGTCTTTTCGCCGCCCAGAGGGATGTCCCCGCTCTGGAAATCCTGCAGCAGGTGGGCCAGCAACGAAAGCGAGGCGGCGTCCTCGTCAGCGATGTCCTGCAGGTCTATGCGCAGTTGGAACGTGAGGTGGTTGCCGTAGGCGAAGAGATAGTCCCGCTTGGCGGCTTCCAAGGGCCGGCCCGTGTGAGGATCCATCTTGACCCCGTCCATGGAGCACCAGGCACTGCCCGGATCGTAAGGATCGGTGAGATAGGCATCAGAGAAGAAGACCAGGCCCCGCTGCCCCTGAGCGCCGAAGAGGTGGTCCAGGACCTGGTCGGTTCTGTCCGTTTCCCCCCAGAGCGTCCTCAGCACCTGCGAGGCCCGTTTGCGGAAAGCGCCCTTGATGGTGCTGCCGGGGACGTAGATCTCCCAGGCGCCCTGCTCTTGCGAGGAAGGAGCCCAGGATAGCATGCGCATGAACACGGTGTCGTAGGGCTTGCCGTAGCGGCGGGAAACCTCTCGGCGGGAGGGGCCACCGGTTCGGAAGTCAATGTGGTGGGGCTGGGCCAGCTCCTGGCGGGCGCGCTGGCGGTGGCCCTGGAGAAAGGCGATGAAATTCTGGTCGTTGGCGATACTCTTGCGCAAGTTGCCAGGGTGTAGCATATGGCGGAAGCGCACGCGGTGGTGCTCGCTGACGAAGTCCCGCCACACGGCGCGGCTGACGCCTTCCGGGGCCTGCGTCGGGTCTCCCCACTGCCCTTCCGTGATCTGGCCCTCCAGGAGCATGGTCTTGATGCGGAGGTGTTCCTCGCGCTGGGCGATTTCGGCATCCACCCAGGCGTCGCTTTGCAGCAAGTTGACCTGCTGATCCACCTGCTGGTAGATCTGGGGCAGGATCTGCCGGCAAGCAGGGGTCAGGGCCTCGACCAGGGCGGCTTCGTCCTGGATGCGCTCGGCCAGGCTGTCGGCCAGGGCGGCGTCCAACCCCAGGCTGCTGGCCACTTCCAACCAGGCCTCCTGGTTCAGTTGTCGGATGGTGCGGCGTTCGTGCACCATGACCTCGAGAACGCGCCTGGCCATGTTGGCCTTATCCTGCAGGGCCTCTACGAGGGCGGCCTCGGCCGCTTCCCGTGTGGGGAAGGGCTGCTCGACCAGAGGTTCGATACGGGCCCGCACCTTGGCCGAGAGGGGATATTTTCCTTTGCCCAGCCTGGCCAAGGCCGCCGAAGGGAGGGTCCAGGTCTCGGCTTCGCCGGAGGAGTGCTCCATCAGCCAGATAGCGATCACACGGGGCAGAAAGCGGGCGAACTTTTCTTTCCAGTCTTCGGGGTTGAGGATCGGTCCGGCCAGACCCATCTCCAAGCGGCTGCGGATGGGGTCAGGGATGTCGCGCATGGCCCCGACCAGCACGCGGCCTTCGATGGCGGCAAAGGAAGGAACCTCGGGATCCACCTTGCCCCAGTTCCAACCGACCAGGACAGGATTGGTAGCGTTGAAGGTCAGGGTCAGACGCAGGTGGTTGGCCGCGCGACGCATAGAGGGCGGCTGTTGGGGAGCCGGGAAGGGCAGGCTCATCTCCAGGCGGCAGCGACCCAATCCTTTGCTCTTGCCGGCGCCGAACCAGAAGCGGCCCTCCTGCAACTCGCGAAGAAGATAGTACAATTGGGCCTCATTTTCACCTTGCTGGAGGAGCGCATCGTTCACCGACAGGACGAGGTCGAACACGGAGTTGCGGAACAGCGTCTCCATCTTGTAGTTGGCGTTGGCCTCTGCCGCCCAGCGGTCCTCGTCCAGCTTGATGCCCATGCGCAGGTCGAACAATCGGCCGCGGGGGTACGACTCCTCCTGCAGTTGGCAATCCACGCTGGCAATGAGACCGGCCGGCAACGGGGAGCCGTACAGTCGCAGCCACAGGTGGTTCAGCAGGCCGACGTTGCGGCCATCACGCGATTGGCCGATGAAGGCATCCATCAGGGACTGAGCGGTGCCGGCTATCTCCCCGGCCAGGGAGACGAGGCGATGGGTTCCATCTCCGTCGCGCGTGAACAGAGTCTTCCGTGCATTGCCCCTGAAAATAGGGGTTTCGGCCACGAGCTTGCCTTTTAGAATCATGGTTTTCCCTCCTGTATTTCGCATTTGTGAACGTTTCTGCGCACCGAAGTAGAAGAGGTGCGGTTTTCACCCTGGTGCGCTTCTGCCCTGACTGTTGGCAAAGCCAGCTCTGCTCGGGGCCCCCAGATCCTTGGCCGGAGGCGTTCCGTGACCCCAGAGGCGGAGTAGGCAAGGCTATTCTACCACATAAAGCGAGGAGATACAAACATCGTGGTCGAGGAAGATGGTTTCGCTCATTGTCGAGTGGCCTCAGACGTCGTAAAGATCGGCCACGCCGCGGAACACAGCCGTTGGAGACAATCCCCCTTGGCGCAGAATCTGGCTACACTCGGAGACGTCATCCTGATCCAGCTTACCACCGCCTTTGAGTCGCTCAATCACTTGCTCAATGGCAGTCAGATGAGCCAGGCGCAACGATTCCTCGACGCCCACGTCAATCAGGGAATTTTCGAGCATCAGCACGATGTCCCGGAAAGGTTTTTCCCGCTGCCAGCCCTTCTCCCACAGCGACGAAAGCCGCGCCTTCAACTCGAAGAGCTCGACGTCGCTCCCCTCTCCTCGTTCTACAATCCCCTTTACCCGCTCGATCAGAGCATCCACGCTCTCCAGCATCTCGGTCACCGGTTCGACAACTTCGGGCCTGGGCCGGATTTCTGCCCTCTCCAACGCCCGTTGGATCAGCGCCAGGCCCTGCCTCAGCAACTGGAATTCGTCGGGTTTCAGAGCAATCACAGTGTCATACATCGCCTTCCTCCATCGTAATTTTCGGATTGCCAATCCGCAATCACCTCCAGCCTGAATTAGCCACCCGCAGATCGCGGTCCAGCGTGGCGAGGGTGATCAACCGTGCAGCGACGGCTCCGAGATAGGGTAAGTACGATTAGGCTAATCATACCCTACTGATCGTTGGGTGTCAAGAGTGCTGCACATGATGGCAACAGGTTGCATCATGGCGTTATCTCAGATGGCCACCTGAGCATGTTGCCTGGCGACGACAGGAAGCAGCGTCAGACGCAAGACCGCTTCGACGGCGTAGGTAAGGCGTTGGGCTTCGGGCGTCAGGCGGGTTTCGTGCCCCATTGGACAGTACAGTTGGCGCAACCCGCGTAGCTGCGCCCTATTGCCAGCCAGGTCCATGTCCACATAGCGAGAAAACAGCGTCCGGCCACATAGGGAACAACGATTCTGCGGACGTGGTCCGACGGTCACCGTCACCGGTTCCATCTCATCCAGGTGGTCGGTGGCGTCGTGCGTCTCCCAGAATTTGGCCTCCTGGGCTGGCGTCATTTCTGGTATGCTGGTCGCAGTCAGGTGTTCTACGTTATCTCCGTCCCAGATGACGTCTTCAATGTACATGGCCTTGCCCCGTTAGGCTTATGACGCATAGATTATAGCAGCAATCCAGTCAAAGAGCAAGAGGGCATGAGAGACACGCTTGGAGTGCTAACTGATGATCCTGACGAGGGGATTGCATGGTGACCATGACCCGCCGGCCCGCATAGGCCGCGCCGATGGCCACGTCCATGGCCACCTTCTCGTTGACCGACCACTCGGAGTAGATCTCCTC
>JACNHM010000159.1 GCA_014383605.1 Chloroflexota bacterium | reverse complement strand
CAAGTAGACAAGTAGACAAGGAAACAAGGAAACAAGGAAACAAGGAAACAAGGAAACAAGGAAACAAGGAAACAAGGGAACCTGAGACACACGTGCTATGGTGACCGCCAACCGCCGCATCCGCGGCTGGCTGCCCTGGGCAGGGGGTCTGGCCCTGGTGCTGGCTGATCTGACGATGAAACGGTGGGTGAGCGACACGCTGCCCTACGGGCGTGCGGCGGCGCTGTGGCCCGGGCGGCTCTATCTCGTCTGGCGCAGCAACACCCGCTACGTCGCCGGCGCCAAGCGCTGGGGGCTGTCGCCGCTGGGCAACGGGCTGCTGCTGGGGGCGGCGGCACTGGTCATCCTGCTGGTGACCGTGCTGTATCGGCGCCGCGCCGGGCCGCGCGTCTGGGCGCGGCTGGCCGCCGCCGGCTTCCTGGGCAGCCTGACCAGCCACCTGCTCGATCTGAGCGTCAACGGCGGCGTCGTGGACTGGCTCTGGTCGCCCCTGTTGGGCGGCTGGGCTTTCAATTTGGCTGATCTGGCGCTGCTGGCCGGCAGCGTCTGCCTGGCCGTGGAAGCGCTCATCAGCCCGCTGTCGCCGGCCGCCGCGTCGCGTCCGGCCCAAGGAGGAACAGACCGATGCATCTGATCTGCGCTGACTGCGGCAGCACCGCCCGCTGGTCGCCCAGCATCTGGCGCTGCGCGTGCGGTGGCCCGCTGGAGTTGGCCGCCTGGCCGCCCTTCGACGCCGCGGCCATCGAGCCGTCGCAGCCGGGGCTGTGGCGCTACCGGGCGCTGCTGCCGCTGCCGCCGGAGGCCGCGCCGGTCACCCTGGGCGAGGGATGGACGCCGCTGGTGGCCGGGGAGTTCGGCGGCCTGCCTGCGCCGCCTGCGCGGCAGGCAGGCCTGCCGGTGCACTGGAAGCTGGAGTTCCTCAACCCCACCGGCTCGTACAAGGATCGGGGCATCGCCCCGCTGATGACGCTGCTGCGAGCGCACGGTGTGCAAGGAGTGGTGGAGGATTCCTCGGGCAATGCGGGGGCCGCGGTGGCCGCCTACGCGGCGCGGGCGGGGATCGCGGCCACGATTTTCGTGCCCGACTACGCTTCGCCGGCCAAACGAGCACAGATCAGCCTCTACGGGGCGCAGGTGGTGCCCGTGCCCGGCCCGCGCCGCGAGGCGACGCGGGCCGCCGAGGCCGCTCTGACAGCCAGCGTCGCCTACGCCAGCCACGTCTGGCAGCCGGCGGTGCTGGCGGGGTTGCACACGCTGGCCTGGGAGGTCTGGGAGCAGATGGGCCGACGCGCGCCGGACTGGTTGGTGGCCCCCGTGGGCCAGGGGACGGTGCTCCTCGGCGCCTATCGTGGCTTCCGGGTGCTGCGGGAGGCGGGGCTGATCGAGCGCACGCCGCGGCTGGTGGCCGTGCAGTCGGCCCGCTGTGCGCCGCTGCAGGCGGCCTGGACGCAGGGGCTCGACCACGTGCCCGCCGTGCCGGGCGAGCCCACGGTGGCCGAGGGCATCCGCATCGTGCAGCCGGTGCGGGGGCGGCAACTGCTGCAGGCCATCCGGGAGAGCGACGGCCTGGTGCTGACCGTGGCCGAGGAAGAGATCCTGGCCGCCCAGACGGCGCTGGCGCACCAGGGGCTGTACGTCGAGCCCACCTCGGCGGTGCCCGTGGCCGCGCTGGCGCAACTGCGAGAACGGGTCGAAGCAGGTCAGACGATCGTCGTGCCCCTCACCGGCAGCGGGTTGAAGGGGGTAGCCAAGGAAACAAGTAGACAAGTACACAAGTAGACAAGGGGGCAGTGGGTATTCACCATAACTGGCGTTGGGCGTTATCCGTCCCAAGACGGCCAATGCGATTGGCCTGCTACCCGTCAAAGAGTTCTCCGTTGAAAGCATGAGGTGAGAAATGGACGCCTGGAGTGACGAACATCTGGACATACTGCAAAACATCGAATTCGGCATCGTACAGACCGACAACCAGACGGACGGCCTCACCGACTGGGAGGTCGAGGACGCGCTGAGCGAGCTGATCCGCCGCGGCAATGCCTTCCGGCGCGGCCGGGAGACAGAGCCTCGCCGCCTGGCGCCCAAGACCCAGGCCGTCGCCGACCTGGTGGAGGATATGCTCGCCCTTCGCATCGAGGACCTGGGCGCTGACGACACGCTGGAAGAACACTTGAAAGCTCTGAAGACCGTGCGGGCCTCGGTCAAGCGCCACCGTCGCATCCACGGGCGTCGCGGGTATCTGGATTTCATCCACGAGTACGTGCGATAGGCAAGGAAGCAGAGGAGCGGGGGAGCAAGGGAGCAAGGGAGCAAGGGAGCGGGGGAGCGAAAGGGCAAGGTGTTGCTCCACGAGCGATGCGAGTGTTTCGCCGCGAGATCCAACCATCCTTGTCTACTTGTGTACTCGCTAGATAACCATGAACCACATTGAGACCTTCGAGACTGCCACTGGCTTGATTTTCAACGACAAATCGCTGCTGCTGCGGGCGCTGACGCACCGATCCTTTCTCAACGAATACCCCGAATTTCCCATGGCCGACAACGAGCGGCTGGAGTTCCTGGGCGATGCGGTGCTCGATTTCCTGGTCGGCGAGTTCGTCTACCACCGCTTTCCGGAGATGCAGGAGGGCGATCTGACCAACCTGCGGGCGGCGCTGGTGCGGCGGGAGGCGCTGGCCGACTTCGCCCTGCAGATGGACCTGGGGAGCTTCCTGCGCATGGGCCGCGGCGAGGCGGAGAGCGGCGGGCGGGAGCGTCCGGCCACGCTCTGCGCGGCCTTCGAGGCGCTGGCCGGCGCGCTGTACCTGGATCAGGGGCTGGAGCGGGTGAAAGGTTTCGTGCTGCCGTTCATCGAGCCGGAGTTGGAACGGGTGCAACAGGAGGCGCTAGAAAAGGACCCCAAGAGCCGCCTGCAGGAATGGAGCCAGGCGGAGCTGCACGCCACGCCGCACTACCATACCGTGGCCGAGCGCGGCCCCGACCACGCCAAGGAGTTCACGGTGGAGGTGACCATCGGCGGGGAGCCTTATGGCCGCGGCGAGGGGTTGAGCAAACAGGCGGCAGCCCAGGCCGCAGCGGCGGAAGCGCTGGAGCGGCTGGCGGCGGATGGCAAGCTCTCGCTGTCGGCAGAGGAGCAGGGGAGCAGATAACAGAGAGGGGGTAAGGTGACTGTACAACATGCACATATCGTGCGTATCGAAGGCGTCCACGGGGGGCGGCCAACGATCCGTGGCATGGGGGTCAGTGTGCAGACCAGTGGAGCAAACCCAGTTGGGCCGGTCGCCCCAGCAGATCGTGGAGGATTTCGACGGGGTGCTGACATTGGCCCAGGTCTACGATGCCCTGAGCTACTACCACGAGCACGAGCAGGAAATCGAACAATACATCGCTCAAAATCGCGAGGCGCTATGGAAAGGGCCACAGATGAAGAATCCGGCGGAGTTCGCCGCGAGATCGCAGTCCTGAGGGAGGTGAGGATATGACCGACAGGAAATACCACATCGAGATCCACGATGCTGAAGGTGTGATCGTTGGCGATGGCTCGCAAGTGACACAGAAGTTCGAGCGAGCCCCAGAATGCCAGGAGGATTGGGAGCAAACCAGCGACTTGTCAGCGCGGTGCGATGATCTGATTGAGAGGGGAAAGAACATCCGCGACACAGGTATCCCGTCCGATGCCGATTCCGAGCTGGAATTCAACACATGGTTGCGGGAGTGCTATGCCTTTCTCGAGGAAGCGGGTGGGGATGTTAAGGCCTTTCAGATTTACGAATATGGTTGGGTCTCACGGGAAGCTCAAGAGTTTCAAGATGACATGATCGACCGTCTGGGAATTCTTCAGGCTACCAAGAAGCGCCTACGACGAGCCTGGCCTTCAGACCTCATCCGAAAGGCTACCAGGAAAGCTAAGGAATGGCCGAGTACTGCTGAGGAGCAGGCTTTCCTGGAGCAGGAGTTGGCCCAGCACAAGCGCAACCTCGGCAAATTGCGGCTCAAGCTGGCCAAATACACCGCACTGGAAGCGCCCATTCATCTGCTGAACCAGATCGAGGATGAGGAGCAGGAAATCGGGCGAATCGAGGCGGAGTTGGAGAGGCGGGAGGGCGAGGGATCATGACCGACGAGAAATACCACATCGAGATCCACGACACCCAAGGCGTGGTCATTGGCGACGAGGCGAAGATGACGCATACTTTCGATGACAGCCGAACGGTGAAAGTCATGTTCCCGACTGGCGCTGCCGGCCGAGAACCGCGCTGCGCTGCCTTGAAAGAAGCTATCAGCAATACCCTCGACCTCATCAAACAGTATGAAAACCAACGTCGGCTGTCGAGTGATCCCAAGGAGAAGAAACGTTGCGAGCAAGAAATCGCCGACCTGCGCAATCAACTGAGTGACTATCAGACCGAATACACTGACCTCGGCTGTGATCTGGAGGAGTCGGCGAAAAGCCCTGATACAGCCGTTGTGGGGCGAGAGCCACCTGGGCCACCACCCGAAGCCTCGGCTGGCACCCCATCGCTGCCTTCTTCCAAATTGCTATACACTAACCTGGCACTGTTGTTTGTCGCGCTGCTTGCTACGTTGTTCTTCATCAACCGATGTTTTTCCTCCACTGTCCTCACCATTGTAGTAGCAGCGCTTGGCGTTTTTGGAAATTTGGTAGCTGCCACCAAATTCCAAGAACCATTGAGAACACAGAGAGCCTTCTGGGTTTGCTTAGTAGTAACAATTCTGTCTTGGACGTTGGCATGGCTATTGCCTTGCCCTTCGGACCTTCGGGGAAAGCTGTATAGCACATTAACTCCAACATCCACCTACACTGCACCTTCCTGCCCTATCCGTATAGATGAGGCTAACAAGTATCCGAACGGAGAGGCCTCGCTTGACGCGGTCAGAGGAGCAGATCCAATAAGACATGATGCCATCAAAATCACATTTGTGAATCCACTCCCTGGAAGTTTCTCTGCCTGGGCAGTTCCCTTGCGCATCTGTGACGCAACCACAAGTGAGAGCCTGTCATTCTGGGTAAGAGGTGAGAACGGGGGGGAGCGATTCGAAGTGGGCCTCAAAGATTCGACCACGCCGTCAGGCCAAGAGCCCAAAATACAGCAGACCGCTTCCGGCGATTGGCAGTATGTGTCCATTCCTTTGCAAGGGTTCCAGGATCTCAAGAAACAGGATCTCTCTTCGCTGGAGAACTTTAGCTTGGGCTTCAAGTATGACTTGGGAAACGGCACTATCTACATTGACGAGCTTACTTTTGGCCCACCATAGTCACAGACCAGGCTGGAAGGCTTCAAGGGTTTCGAAAGGAGATGCTTATGAAACACAACGTCGCCTTGTTGCTAATGCTTTCTTTGCTGCTCACCAGCTGTGATGCGACAGTACAGACTCCAACACCCACTTTCGAGGAGAACCTTAAAACGCTAGAGGAGAAGCTTTCCTCTTTGTGCTGGGTCGCCTACAGCCCAACACACTTCAACCCTGACGCGGGGGGTTTTCCGTCCGAAGATGACATCAGGGCGGATCTGCAAACGCTTCATGGTACAGGATTTAGCGGGCTGGTTACCTATGGCTCTGAGTCCACGTTCCGCCACATCCCGAGAATTGCCAGAGAGGTTGGCTTTCAGGGTGTCGTCATGGGAGTGTGGTCGCCAACGAGCGCGGAGGAGATAGCCAATGCCAGGGGCGCAGTAGACTATGTTGACGGATACAGCGTTGGTAACGAAGGACTCTTCTTCGGCCGCTATGACTTCGATACCCTCAAGACCGCTATGGATAATCTACGGGCAGCGACAGGGAAGCCAGTAGCCACCACCGAAGTGTTGAATAGCTACTATAGCGATGCCCAGGTAAGGGAGTTGGGAGACTGGGCCTTTCCAAACGTGCACCCGTACTGGAATGGTATGAAGAGCCCCCAGCAAGCTGTGATGTGGACACAACAGCAGTTTGCTGATCTGAACGCGCTGTATGAAGAGAGTCCCAAGATAGTGGTATTTAAGGAGGTTGGTCTGCCCACAGCAGGTGACCCAGAACTAAGCGAGGAAGGACAGGCCGAATACTACAAGCTCCTAAGAAGTACTGATGTGAAGTTTTTCTATTTCGAGGCCTTTGACCAGCCCTGGAAAACCAGCCAACCGGTTGAACCTTATTGGGGACTGTTCCATAGCGACCGCTCGTCCAAGCCAGTGGTCAATTATGTGTGTGGGAAGACGTCTCTCTATCTTCCCCTGCTCTCGAAGCAACCGATCGTTGGTAGCAGCCTTTTCCTCGTTGCCAGTCATCGTGGCTGAACGAGGAGTCATCAAACAGGAGATATGAAATGAAGAAAAAGTGGATCATCGTAGTGACGGTGCTGGCGATTCCCTTGCTGGCTTATGCCTGCAGGCCAACAGCAACGCCGACTCCGACGCCAGACATTCAGGCAACGGTGGACGCAAGAGTGGCACAGATAGCTACAGAAACGGCTATCGCACAGACCCAAGCCGTCCTCTCACCGGTTCCATGTCCTTTCTATGTGTACGCCGCCTGGGGCTCGGATGAGAACCACTATGTACCCAGAGGATGGATGGGAGATTTCGCCGACATAGGATTTGACGACAAC
>JACNHM010000501.1 GCA_014383605.1 Chloroflexota bacterium | reverse complement strand
AGGTGCGCGCCTGGCGTCGCCGGCTGGCCCAGGCCGGCGGCGCCATGGGCGTGCGGCTGATGACCTTCGACGGCCTGTACGGGGAATGCCTCAATGCTGCAGGCGAGGTCTACGCTTCCCTGAGTGATCCCGTCCAGCACCGGCTCATCCATGCGGTGGTGCAGGAACTCGACCTAGTCCACTACGCGCCGCTGGTGGAACGACCGGGCTTCGTCCAGATGCTGCGGCAGCTCCTGGGCGAGCTGAAAGCCGTCCGCGTCTGGCCCGAGGACTTTGCACAGGCCGTGGCCACGCTGGGCGACGAGCCGCGGCTGCGCGAACTGGCCCTGATCTACGCCGCCTACCAGGAGCGGTTGCAGGCCCACGAATGGGCTGACCGGGCCGGCCTGGGCTGGCTGGCCGTGGAAGCACTGGAGGAACGAGCGTCTGGGGTCGGGGCCGACTGGCCGCTGCTGGTGGTGGATGGCTTCGACAACTTCACACCGGTGCAGTTGGCGCTGCTGAACGTGCTGGCCGCTCGTGTCGGGGAGCTGATCGCCACCCTCAGCGGCAGCAGCGATGGGGAGCAGCGGCCTTTCGTCCACCGCCGCTTCGACCAGACCCGCCAGTTGCTTGAGGACACACTGGGGGTAGTCGCCTCCCCCCTCCCCGAACGGGCGTTCTTCCCGGTTCCCGCACTGGCGCACCTGGAGGCGAGCCTGTTCCGGCCCGCTGCCGGCCAGGTGGACGGCTCAGGTGTCGTGGAGATGGTCGAGGCGCCCGATCGAGCCGGCGAGGTGCGCGCCGCCCTGCGCTGGCTCAAGGCCCGCCTGGTGGAGGACGGCATGCGTACCGACGAGGTGGCGTTGCTGGCCCGGTCCATCCCTCCCTATCGCCCCTTCATCCTGGAGACAGCCGGCGAGTTTGGCCTGCCCGTGCGCCTGGTGGATGGCCTTCCCCTGCGGACGAACCCGGCCGTCGCCGCGCTGCTGGACCTGCTGCGCTTGCTGCTGCCCCGCTCCGAGGACGATCCCGAGCCGGCCTTGCCCCGCCGCGGCGTCGTGGAGGCCTGGCGTTCCCCCTACTTCGACTGGTCGGCCCGCCCCGCTGCGGATGCTCCGGAAGCCATCGGCATCCAGCCAGGCGACGCCGACGATCTGGACATCGTGGCCCGCTGGAGTAGAGTCATCGGCGGCCTCGGCCAGTGGGAGGAAGCCTTTGACGCATTGCTGACACGCCCGGAGGCGCTGTCCGCATATGATGTTGCCGCTTCTGGCAAAGATGAAGAACAAGGGCTGCCAGCGGGGATGCCCGTTGGGACATCTGCCCAGGTGCTTCGATCCAGGTTCCTTCGCTTCGTGCAGCGGCTGACCCCACCCCAGGGTGCCCGTCCCGTCCGCGACTTCGTGGGCTGGCTGGAAGCCCTCATCGGCCCTGACCCCCGCCTGCACTCGCCCCGCTATCCCTTGCCCGAGGAGCCCACCGCCCTGCAGGTCGTGGCCCGGGCCCGGGATGCAGCTACGCCGGTGGCCGAACGGGACGTGGCGGCGCTGCAGGCGCTCAAGGACGTCCTGCGCGGGCTGGTCTGGGCCGAGCAGGCGCTGGGGCTGCCCGCGGTGGATTTCCCCCGCTTCCTGGGCGACCTGCAGGGCGCCATTGAGGCCGCGGCCTACCGGCTGCCGCTGCGCCCCGGCGGCGAAGAGATCCTCGTCGCCGACGTGGTGCAGGCCCGGGGCGTGCCCTTCCGCGCCGTGGCTGTGCTGGGGCTGGCCGAAGGGGAGTTCCCGGCCACCTTGACCGAAGATGCCTTCCTGCGCGACGATGACCGGGCGCGGCTGCGCAGCACGTGCGGTCTGAACCTGGAACTATCCACCGAGAGCGCCGAGGCCGAGTTCTTCTACGAGACGGTCACCCGCCCGCGGGAGCGGCTGCTCCTGACCCGCCCCCGCCTGGCCGACAATGGCGCGCCCTGGCAACCCTCCCCCTACTGGGAAGAAGTGCGGCGGCTGGTACGGGTCGAGCCGGTGCACCTCAGCAGCGAGAGCGTGCCCCCTCCGGATCGGGTGGCCTCCTGGCCGGAGCTGATGGAAAGTCTGGCCGTCCACCGTGGGAGCTACGAGATGCGCGAGTGGGTGGCGCGGCAAGACCCCGACCGTCAGGCGGCCCTGGAAACTGCCGCACGCCTCTTCTCCGTCCGCCGGCAGCGTGTGCAAACCACCCCCTTCGACGGCGACCTGAGCGGATGGGCCGAGGCCTTCGCCGCCCGTTTCGGACCCCAGCACATCTGGAGCGGCAGCCGGCTGGAAAGCTATCGCGCCTGTCCCTTCGGGTTCTTCGTGGCCCACGTGCTGAGACTGGAGCCGCGCCGCGAGCCAGCGGAAGGGCTGGACAGCCGTCAGCTGGGCAGCATCTACCACCGCATCCTCAAGGAACTCTATGCGGCGGTGGCGGACCCCGGCGATCCGGAGCAGCTCCTGGCTGCCCTGCCCGACGTGGCCCGCAGCGTCCTTGACCGGGCACCTGCGCAGGAGGGGTTTCGGGTCACCGCCTGGTGGCAGCACACCCGCGCCGAGATCGTCGAGAACGTGCGCCGTTCGCTGCAGGCGCTGGCGGGGTTGGAGGGAGACTTCCTTCCCTATCGTTTTGAGGTCCCCTTCGGACTGCAGGCGGTTCCTCCGCTGGTCATTGCCGCGGGAGAAGATCGCCTCCGGCTGCGGGGGGTCATTGACCGCGTCGATCGAGACTCTGGTGGCCGGCTGCGGATCATCGACTACAAGACCGGCAGCCCCTCGGCGTTCGGCAGCCGGGCCATCGCCGAGGGGAAGAAGCTGCAGCTTCCCCTCTATGCCCTGGCGGCCCGCGATGCGCTGGGCATGGGTGAGCCGAGCGAGGGATTCTACTGGCACGTGCGGCATGCTGAACCCAGCACCTTCCGTCTGAGCCGCTTCGGCGGCGGTCCAGAGGCAGGCATGGAATTGGCGGTGCAGAAGGCCTGGGAAGCCGTGCACGGCGCGCGCCAGGGCCGTTTCGTCCCCTGTGCGCCCGATGATGGCTGCCCCTCCTATTGCCCTGCGACACCCTTCTGCTGGCACTACCGGCTCAGGTACGAGGGCTGAGAGATGATGCACCCCATTGTCGCCCAGATGACGCCCAGTGCGGAGCAAGAACCGGCCATCGTCCAGCGCGGCTGCGACGTGGTGGTGACCGCCGGGGCGGGCACCGGCAAGACCCGCACGCTGGTGGCGCGTTACCTGTCCTTGCTGGCCGATGGCTTGCCCCTGCGCTCGATGGTGGCCATCACCTTCACGGTAAAGGCGGCGCGGGAGATGCGCAACCGGGTGCGCGATGAGATGCGGCGCTACCTGGAACGGCAGGATCTGGCCCCTGACGAGCGGGAACGATGGCAAGACAGATACCGGCAACTCGACGCCGCCCGCATCGGCACCATCCACAGCCTCTGTAGCGAGATCCTGCGCGCCCATCCGGCCGAGGCGGGCGTCGATCCCCGCTTCGAGGTGCTGGAAGAAGGGCAGGCCAACATCCTGCGGGCGCGCTCCCTCGACGACACATTGGCCTGGGCGGCCGACGACCCTCAGGTCGCCCGACTCTTCCCGCGGCTGGAGGAGCGGGGGCTGCGGGACGGCCTGGGCACGCTGCTGGCCCGGCGGCTGGACGCGGGGAACGCTTTCGCCAACTTGCCCGATGACCTGCTCGGCCACTGGCAGCGCGTCCTGAGCGACCGGCAGCAAGCGACTCTGGACGGTCTCCTGGCCGGCCCGGAGTGGCAAGAGGCGCTGGCCACCCTGCAGGCCAGCATCCCCCACAACGCGGACGACAAGATGGCCATACAGCGCCAGGGGACATTGGCGGCCATCCAGGGCGCAGTGGGGACGCTCACCGAACAACTCGCGTCACTGTCTGGCCTCGATGGCATCAATTTGCAAGGTGGCAGCGCCAAGTCCTGGCCGGGTGGCGGAAACCAGCTCGCCGGGGTGAAGGCCGCGCTGCGCCTGCTGCGCGACCTGTGGAGAGAGCACGGCAACATACTGGGGCTGAGACTGGCGCCCCTGGACGAAGCGCTGGCCCAGGCTATCCCTTTGCTCCATGCGGCCTTCTCCCATGCCTGCCACCGCTACGAAGCCCTGAAGCGCCAGCGCCACAGCCTGGACTTCGACGACCTGGAACAGGGAGCGCTGCAGCTCTTGCAGCAGAACGAGGCGGTGCGCGCCCGCTGGCAACGCCAGGTGCAAGCCATCGTCGTGGACGAATTCCAGGACACCAACAGCCGCCAGCGCGACCTGGTCGCCTTGCTCAACGGGGACGGTCAGCGGCTGTTTATGGTCGGCGACGCCAAACAATCCATCTACCGTTTCCGCGGCGCCGAGGTGACCGTCTTCCGCCGCGAGAGGCAACGCATTGCCGCTGAGGGAGCCAGCTACCAGCTGGAGACTTCGTACCGGGCGCACCGTGATCTGGTGCAGGGGCTCAACGACCTGCTGAGGCCTGTGCTGGGCGAAACAGCCGATCCCGACCGGCCCTGGGCCGAGCCGTTCGCCCCCCTGCGGCCTCATCGAGTCGAACCTGGCCTTGGCTTCACGTCGCCGCACATCGAACTGCACCTCACCGTGGGCCCGAAGCGCGACGGCGCCCTGGAGCGCGCCGCCGCGGCCCTGGCCGCACGGCTTGTGGAGCTGGTGGAGGGGGGTGAGCACGCCGTCCTGGAAGAGGGCACTCCCCGCCCTCTCGACTATGGTGACGTGGCCATCCTCTGCCGCGCTTCCACCTCCTTCGCCGCCTACGAGGACGCTCTGGAGCGGGCGGGCGTCCCTTTCCTGACCGTGGCCGGGCGCGGGTTCTATGGCCGCCCCGAGATCCGCGATCTGCTCAACGCGCTGCAGGCCCTGGCTGATCCCACGGACGACCTGGCCCTGGTGGGATTGCTGCGCTCGCCCGCCTTCGCGCTGTCCGACGCCGCGCTGTTCCACCTCACACAGGAACGGGACGGTCGGGAGGATGCATTGTCCCTCTGGGATCTGTTGCGACCAGGCGAGCACGGGCTTACGGAGGACGATGGCCGGCGAGCGCGGCGGGCCGTGCAACTCATCAGCCATCTGCGGAATCAGGTGGGACGCACCTCCGTGGCCGAGGTGTTGAAATCGCTTCTGGACGGCACGGACTACCGGGCGGCGCTGATCCAGTCCGGGCAGACCCGAGCCGCCCGCAATGTAGCCAAACTGCTGGCCGATGCCCACAGCAGCGGCATCGTGAGCGTGGGCGAGTTCCTGGAGTACGTGGGCAGCCTGCGTGAAAGCGGCGCACGAGAAGGCGAAGCGCGGGCCACCGCCGAAGGCGCGGTGCAGATCATGACCGTTCATGCCGCCAAGGGGCTGGAGTTCCCGGTCGTGGTTCTCGGCGACGTCACTCAACAAGGGCGCGAACGTAACGATGCGCTGATAGATGCCGACCTGGGGGTGGTGTTGCCCCTGCGAGACGACGACCGCGAGCTGTGTGCCGTCTATCGGATGGTCAGGGACCGGGCTCGTGATCAGGAGGATGCGGAATCGGACCGTCTGCTGTACGTGGCGGCCACCCGCGCCCGAGAGAAGCTCATCCTGAGCGGCTGTGTGGACCTCACGCGGGACGGCACACCGCAGAGACTCACCGGCTGGCTGGGCCAACTCTGCGGACGCGATGGACTGGGGCTGGAGGAGAGGCACATCGAGCACCGGACAGAGGGCGACCGGGCCATGGCGCTGCACCTTCAGGTCGGCCTGACCCCCGTCCCCTGCACGATCTACGAGCCGCACTGGCAGGCCAGCCACAGAGCTGAGCCACCTGGGCCGGAGAAGAGTCTGCCCGCGCCGGTGCCTCCGCCCCTCCTGGCTCCGGTCAGGGCAGGAGAGGAGACGCTCGATGCGCGGACAGCCACTCAGGAGCGGACCCCTCCGCCGCGGGTCTGGCGGGTCGTCCCCGCCGTGGAGCGGCCCCGCGCCCCGGCCTGGGTGGTGGGCTCGCTGGTACACGAAGCTCTGGCCTCGTGGCGCTTTCCGGGGATCGCTGGCCCCGCCGAATCATTCGACCGTTGGGCGCAGGCTCGCGCCCGTGAGCATGGCATCGCCGACGGGCGGCAACTCGTCGACGCCGTGAATCAGACGGCCCGCCTTCTGCGGCGGTTCCGCGACCATCCGCTGTACGAGGAGATGGATCGAGCGGAGCGACGGCTGCACGAAGTCCCTTACAGCCTGATCGTGGGTGGCTGCGTGGAGAGCGGGATCATGGATGCGCTGTTTCTGCGCGCCGGGCGCTGGACCATCGTGGAGTTCAAGACCGACGAGGTGCGCGATCGGGCTGCCTTCGAGACCCTGCTGGCCGAGGAGGACTACGTGGCACAGACGAGGCGCTATCTGACGGCGGCCGAGCAGTTGCTGGGGCCACGGCCCCAGATGCTTCTGTGCATGCTCAACTACGGCGGCACGGTGTACGTGGCGACGGAGTTCGTCACATAGAGGGGCTCGCCCCATGGGGCGACACGACACGGGATTGGTCCTGTGGGCCGGAGGAGAATCAATCCATGGCCAAGGTCACACAAGAGGTGAACGCTAAAGGACAAGTAGGCCGGGACTCCTTGGTGCTTCGTCCTTGGGCCCGCCTG
>JACNHM010000460.1 GCA_014383605.1 Chloroflexota bacterium | reverse complement strand
GATGCGCTACAGCGTTGGCGATAGCCTCCCGGATGGCGGGATAGGGATATTCGGTGACCTCCCGCCGTTCGAAGCCGGTGATCTTGGCCGCCACCCGCGTATTACGCTTGACGAACCGCTCCGCTTCGTCAATCACCTCCGGCAGCGTGCTAGTGCAATCCAGCCGATCGATGAAGTTCAAGGGCAATGTGCCCTGGAAGCGGGCCAGCCGCACCACGCCCTGGGGCACAAATCGCCGGGGTTCCCGCCCAAAGAGCAATAAGCCCGCCACCCGCGGCACCAGCCGCTCCGCATCCTGGACGACGGCCCCCAAGCGGATCAAGTTCTGCTCCAACGGCAGCGACAGGTCTACGGGGATGCCCCGCTCCTGGGCCGCCTTCTGGAGATACCAGCGCACCAAAGCAGGGTCCAGGTCATCGAGAGTAGCGTCCCATAGGGGCCGATCGTCGAAGCTGGGATGTTCCCGCTCCAGCAGAGCCTGGCGCAGGGCGTCACCCAGCAAGGCTACGTTCTCCGAACCCCGGCGGATGAGAATGCGGCCGTTGAGATGCTGATGCAGGTCACCCGTACAGGGTACGACGATGGCCAGGACCGTCTCCCCATGGACCTCGACTTCGTGGGCAGTCACTCCAACCACCGGCGGCACCAGCAAGTCACGAGCTGCCCGATGAATGTTGTCGTGGTCTTCTTTCGTGATCCGACCCATCCGCCCGCTGAGATGGGGTGCTGGCCGCTCGGCTATCCCCAGATAGATGACCCCACCGTCACCGTTGGCGAAGGCCATGATCTGCTCGGCCAAGTCGCCCGTTTTGATGCGTTGCCCCTTGAATTCAAGCCGCTGCCGCTCGTCGCGGCGCATGTCATCGAGAACTTGCTGCTCTGTGATCATTTCCCCTGCACCACCTGCCACTGTCTATACCCCCATCTGTTTGGCTGCCTGCCCTCTGAAGCGCAATGTCAACCTCACTCCGGCCACAAGGCCGACGGTGGCACGACCTGATGCTGGCCGCCCGGCGGAGTCCACCACAGTTCCAACACCTTGCCCCCGCCCCGCTGGAAGTAGTCCACCCGGATCGGGTGACGGCCAGCCGTCAGGTTGACGCTGACCTCCACCATGTTGGGCCTGTCCGGCGCCAACCCCTCGCCGACGACGCGGCCGTCGAGCCACAGCCGCGCCCCGTCGTCGGCATTGACGCGGAAGAAATAGCTGCCCTCCCGCGGGGCTTCGATGCTCCCCGTCCACTGCACGCTGAAGGAGCCCAAGCCCGGCTCCTCCTCCGGCCAGGCGAAGAGGAGCACCGGGCTGACCTGCTGGAAAGCCGGTTCCCCCTGCCAGGCTTCGCCCCGGAAATAGCGGCCCAGCAGCCCGCTGGCCGGCGGCCCCACGGCGAAGAGCGCCTCCGGCGGCACGACCGCTTCCGCCTGACCGGGAACCGTCCACAGAAGCCGCGCCATCTCACGGCCTGGGCTCAACGGTGCCTCTTGCACCACTCGCAGGGTGTGCAGCCCCTTGCCCAGGAAGCGGCCACCCCCAGCCAGCGGTTGGCCGTCCAGCTCGACCTGCAAGCCCCCTTCGGTGCGGAAGGCGTAAAGGCCGCTGGCCGGGATGCACAGCCCACCCGTCCACTCGATGCGCTGCGGCGCCTGGGCCGAGGGCAGGCCATCCGGCCAGACAAAATCCAGCGCCGCGTCGCGGCGGCGCAGTGGCTCGCCTTCGCCAGCGACGTACTGCCCCTCCAGCCCGTGCAGGGTCACGATCTCCTGGCCCGGCACGGTCACGCTGAAGTAGAGCGGCTGGCCGTGCGGCGCCTGCACCAGCTCCGCCCGCGTGCCCGGATAGTAGCGGGTGAACAGATCCAACAGGTCGGCATAGTGATCGTCGAGCAGGAAGAGGGCGTCGTCACCGGAAAGGTCGGGCAGCGGCAGGTCATCCACGGGAGAAGCCAGGTGATAGGGCCGGTTGCGCAGACCGCCGCCGCCCTGGTCGAGGGGCTGGTAGGTCAGGAATTGCAGCGGCGAGAAGTAGTAGAAGCGGTGCGAGAGGTAGAGGCTGTGATCGTCCTGCCTGGCCGCCACCTCGCGGGCCAGCGTCGTTTCCACCGGCGAAAAAGCCTGCCACACGCGCACGTCGTTGGCCTGCTCGTGGAAGAAGGTGTCGAAGTTGAGCCAGCCGCACCAGCCCAGCAGGGCCACGGCCAGGACCGCCGGCAGCGCTCGCCAGAGGCGACGTTTGATCAGCGCCGCGAACACAGCCACGCCGCGCACCAGCGCATCGCCGGCCAGGATGACGATGGCCGGCACGACGCCCAGCGTGCGATATCCCTGCGGCGCTTCGCTCAGCAGCGACAGCACGCCGCCCAACAGCGTGAAGACGAGCCACAGCAGCAGCAGGCCGCGGCGGTGGTCCTTCCAGCGGTAGAAGCTATAGCCCAACCCCAGCAGGAACAGCGCCCCGGTCACCGCATCGAGCATCGGCTCGCCGGGCAGGTTGTGGCGCGGGTTGTGGTCGCCCTCCACGTGGAACATCTCCAGGTGCGCCACGGCATTGTCCCACAGCGGCTTGTAGCTGCCGGCCCGCTCCACGTCGTTGAGCACGCTCACCTGGCGGGTGCGGTTCCAGAAGGTGAAGGGGTTGCGCAGGTAGGTGCTGGCCAGCGGCGCAAAGGTCATGGCCCAGACGAGGAAGAAGACGATCAGCCCCGGCCAGGCGCGGCGCAGGAAGCCCCGCTCGACGATGACGCGGGTGAGGACGTAGGCAGCCAGCGCGGCCACCACCAGGCGGGAGGACAGGTAGGTGTACATGCCCAGGCCCAGCAGCAGGCCGCCCAGGGCGAAGTCCCCCAGGTGGCGGCGGCGAGCGCCGCGCAGCAGGAAATAGGTCGCTCCGATCTGGAAGAGCGGCGGCGCCACCTCGTTCCAGCCCCAGCGGCTCATGTTCACGTGCCAGCGGTTGACGGCCAGGAGGAAGGTCGCGGCCAGCGCTGTGGGCACGCCGAACATGCGGCGGGCCAGCGGGTAAAGCGCCGCCACGGTCAGCAGGGCGGGGATGAGCGAGGCGGCTTTCAGCGCCACAAAGTTGATGCCCATGGTTTTGAACAGCCCCAGCAGGTAGTAGGCGTACATGGAGGGCGTCTCGAACCAGCCCGTGCCGAAGGGGGAATCGGGGCGGCCTTCCAGGATGTACAGGGCATCGGTGGCGGCGTTGGTCTCGTCCACGAAGATGCCCGGCGGCATGGAGTCGAGACGGTACAAGCGCATGAAGATGGCAAGGGAGAAGATAGCCAGCAGGAGCAATGCCTCGGCCCACAGAGGAGCAGAGGAGCAGGGGAGCAGGGGAGCAGGGGAGCATTCACCTCTGCACCTCTGCACCTCTGCACCTCTGCACAGGAAGGCGGCGACAACGATGAGCAGCAGGCTGCCGGCCCAGATCCAGGCCAGCGGCGGCGACCAGCCGCGCTGCCAGAGACGGTAGAGGGCGTAGCCGTTGGCGGCGAGGGCCAACAGCGCCAGAGCGCCGGCAGCGATGCGCCAGCTCACGGCGCGGGGCTGAACTGCTGCCTCCGGCTCCTCGGCCGGCTCCTTCCGCTGGGCGAAGGCATAGACCGCCAGCACCACGGCGCCGGCATAGAACAGCCAGCCGTCGGTGTGCGGCGACTGCGCGAAGGCCCGCTGGCCCAGCACGGCCAGCACGATGGCAACGGCAAGAGCAATGGCAGAACGCATGAGATCTCCTTATGGATTCGTGTTCTGCCGCTATTGTACACGCAAACGCCCAAATCCTCAAGCTGGCAACATGCGTCGGCAGGAGCACCGATTTCACGCTTGTGTTGACTGCTCTTCAACGAAAATCGGTGCTCCTGCCCGCCCAGCCAGACTTCTTGACCAGCCAGCACAAGTATGGTAAAATGACTACAGGGTAGCAGAAAGGACTGCCGAGAACCGCTCGGCAATCCTCGTTGCCACCTTCGCATGCCCAGGAGATGGCCAAGGACACTGTACATCAGTGCCGCCTCCTGGGCAAACCGGGGGCGGCGCTTGGCCTTTCAAGGGTAGAATGCCCGATGAGGTATGACACTCGCACAGTTTCATCCCATCTCCCTTCTGCCAGGAGCGAGGGCCACGATCGAAAGAGCCGCCGCAGGCGTGTCCGCGCGCCGCGGCGGCTTTGTGTTGCACACATGCAGCGAGGAGGCACTCCATGAGCGACAAGAGCATACCGGAGTCCGGCCTGGGGGCCGTGGACGCCGAACGGCGCCAGAACCTGCGGGAGCAACTGGCCATTCAACGACGCAACCTGAATGACCTGGAATTGCAGCGCGCCCGCTACGGCATCCGCGTGCCGCTGGATCTGGTCAACGAGATCAGGCTGGTGCAGGAACACATCGGCGAGATCGAGCAGGAGCTGGCGCAGTTGGACGCCGGCGAGCCAGGCCAACCGGCAGAACCCGGGAGGTCTGAGCGCGCCCAGCGCCTGCGCATGGACAGCGGCGGCGGGACCATCGTCTTCGGCGACGTGCATGTCGGAGGGGACTTCATCGGACGGGATCGTCGCACGGTGATCGGCGGGCAGGAGGATGCAGACGATGAGTGACGAGAAACCCATCCCGGCTCACCTGGCCGAGCTGCGGCGCCAGCTTGCCAGCCTGGAGTCGCTGCGCGGCGTCCTGGGAGACGCGCTGACCGACGAGAAGAAAGCCGAGGTCGAAGGCCATATCCGGACACTGGTGGAGACGCATGGCGGCGCCGTCTTGGTGGGCGACGTGACCGTGGGGCGTGACCTGATCGGCCGCGACAGGTGGGAGATCATCCTGGGCGACAAACACGAGTACGTCGGCCAGCCGCTGCACCGCGTGCCGCCGGAAGTGCTGACCGAAGCCTATCTGCTCAGCCTGGCGGGGCAGTGCAGCCGCTTGCCCCTGAGCGTCATGGACCCGCAGTTTGTCACCTTCACTGGTGAGAACCCCGTCCCCTTGCAGGCGGTGTACATTGACCTGGAGGTGCAGGCGCCCGTGCGGGAAGAGCGGGGCAAACAGGCCGAACACGCCTTCCTGGCCCGGTTGGCGCGGGGCGAGGCCGGCGGCGAGCGAGTATCGGCCCTGGAGGCCATCGGCCACCCCCAGGCCACCCGCTTCGTGCTGCTGGGCGACCCCGGCTCCGGCAAGTCCACCTTCGTCAACTACCTGGCCTTGGCCCTGGCCCGCAGCCACCTGTTCCCCGCCAGCGATGAGGCCAGGAAGCTGGCCGATTGGCCTGGACGTCACCTGTTCCCCCTGCGCATCGTGCTGCGAGAGTTCGCCGCCCGCCACCTGCCGGCCGGAGCAGGCAGGGGAACGGCGGCCATGATCTGGAAGGCCATCAAGGACAGTCTGGGCGCCTATTTGGGAGAGGAAGCGGCCGGGCATCTCTTCCCGCACCTGCAGGAGAGGCTGCTGAGGCAAGGGGGCTTGCTGTTGTTGGACGGGCTGGACGAGGTGCCGGAGACCGACCGCCGCCGGGCGCGGGTACTGGAGGCGGTGGCCGATTTCGCCACACCGCTGCGCCGCAGCCGGCTGCTGGTCACGGCCCGGCCCTATGCCTACGCCGACCCCGCCTGGCGGCTGCGGGGCTTCGAGACGCTGCTGCTGGCGCCCTTCCGCGACGAGCAGGTGGAACGGTTCATCGGCCGCTGGTACCAGGCGGTGGCCCCCTACCAGGGCTGGGATGCGGACACGGCGCGCACGCGGGGCGAGCGGCTGCGCGCCGCCCTGCGGGAGACTCCCTACCTGGCCGACCTGGCCACCCGCCCCATGCTGCTCACGCTGATGGCCACGCTGCACACCGCCTGGGGGCAACTCCCCGAGGATCGTGCCGACCTCTACGATCACACCGTGCGGCTGCTGCTGGGCCACTGGCAGAAGGCCAAGGAGGTCATCGGCCCCGACGGCCAGCCGCAGGTGGAGCCGGGCATCGTCAAGGCGCTGCAGGTGGGCGAGGAGGCCATCGAGGCCTCGCTGCACCGGCTGGCCCACGCCGTGCACGAGCGGCAGGGAAAGGAGCCGGAGCGGGGCAGCGGCGCGGCGGACATCACGGAGGAGGAATTACTGGCCGCTTTCGCCCCGGCGCTGCCCGACGACGTGCATCCCCGCCTGCTGACCCACTACGTGCAGACCCGGGCGGGGCTGCTGCTGGCGCGGGCGCCCGGCGTTTACACCTTCCCTCATCGTTCTTTCCAGGAGTATCTGGCCGCCTGTCATCTGGCCGAGGGTGCCGATTTCGCCGAGCAGTTGCGGGATCGTGTGGGGGATGACGCCGCCTGGTGGCGGGAGGTCTTCCTCTTCGGCGTGGGCAAGGCGCGGCGGGGCGGGTTGGGCAACGCCGTGCACAAGGTCAACGTGCTCGTGCCGGAGAATCCGGACGAGGTCTCCACCATCACCGAAACCCACTGGCGGGCGGCGCTGCTGGGTGGGCAGGCCCTGGTGGACCTGCGCTTGCCGGAGAAGGCCGCGGGCCAGCCGCACTTCGAGGCCGCGCTGCGCCGGCTGCGGCGCTGGCTGGCGGCGCTGCTGGAGACGCCACCGGCGCTGACGCCGCGGGAGCGGGCCGAAGCGGGCGACGTGCTGGGCAAACTGGGCGACACCCGCCCCGGCGTGGGCACCGTCGTAGGG
>JACNHM010000189.1 GCA_014383605.1 Chloroflexota bacterium | reverse complement strand
GAGCGGTTGCATCCGTGACCGTTGCGGCTGCAACCCGCTCCCGTTTTGGGGAGGGTATCCGATGCTGGCTTCGGCATTGATCACTTTTCGAGAGGGACTGGAGGCAGCGCTCATCGTCGGCATTGTGCTGGGCCTGCTGCGCAAGCTGGGGCGTGCCGATCGCAGCCGGCCAGTGTGGACTGGTGTGCTGGCGGCTGTCGTCGTCAGCATTGCTGCCGGGTTGGCGCTCAACGCCCTGGGCGTAGCCTTTGAGGGACGCGCCGAGGAAATCTTCGAGGGTGCGGCCATGCTGCTGGCCGCGGGGGTGCTGACCTGGATGATCTTCTGGATGCTCCGCCAGGGGCGGCAGATCCAGGCAGAGCTGGAATTGGACGTGCGCCGGGCCGTCACTGCCAGCAACACCTGGGCCTTGTTCAGCCTGGCCTTCGTGGCTGTGGTGCGGGAGGGGATCGAGACGGCGCTCTTCCTGACCGCCGCCGCTTTCAGCGCCACCCCGGCGCAGACCCTGGTCGGGGGAGCGGCAGGGCTGATCGTCGCCGTGGCGCTGGGCTGGCTGATGTTCGCTGCCGGCAAGCGGCTGGACGTGCGCGCCTTCTTCCGTGTCACCGGCGCCCTGCTGATCCTCTTTGCCGCCGGCCTGGTGGCCCACGGGGTGCATGAGTTGCAGGAAGCAGCCGTGCTGCCGGTTGTCGTCGAGCACGTGTGGGACATCAACCCCGTCCTCGACGAGAGCGGCGCCATCGGCACGCTCCTCAAGGCGCTCTTCGGCTACAACGGCAACCCGTCGCTGCTGGAGGTGATCGCCTACATCGCCTACTTCGGCGTCGTCGGCATCGTCAGCTTCTGGCGAGGCCGGGCGTTGATTCCGGCCATCGAAACCAGTTCGTGAGATCGTAACAAGCAACAAGGAGGTGAGCGAGATGGTGAAGGACCCGATCTGCGGGATGATGGTGGACCCTGAGAAGGCTCCGGCCAAGGCCGAGTACAAGGGACAGACCTACTACTTCTGCGCCCCGGGCTGCAAGGCGGCCTTTGAGAAGGATCCCGAAAGGTACCTGAAGCCAGCCGAGGTCAAGGAAGAGCACCACCATCACGGGCACTGAGCGGCCCTCTCTCCAGGAAGGGTTCCCCGCTGCCATCTGTCGGCGGGGGACCTTTCTCTGAAGTGCAGTCCTGATGCTTCACTTCACAGCAGAGGTTATGGTACGTGACGTTTTCCTTTAACTTCCCCCTGGCCTTTGCGGCAGGTTTGCTGTCCTTTCTCTCACCTTGCGTGCTCCCACTGGTGCCCATTTACCTGAGCTACTTGTCAGGGAGCAGTCTTCTCGAAGGGACGTTGTCCAGCCGATGGCACGTTTTCAGCCAAGCTTTGGCCTTTGTTGCTGGCTTTACCCTGATTTTCATTCTGCTCTTCGGTCTACCTACAACGATGCTGGCCCGCGCGTTGCAACAGTACGGCGATTGGATCGTCAAAATAGGCGGAGCAGCCCTCATACTCTTTGGCTTGCACACGATGGAGGTCGTTAAGATCCCAGCGCTCAACATGATCCGTAGGATAGAGATGGGAAAAGGATTACAGCCAGGATATCTTCGTTCGGCGCTGTTCGGCATGACCTTTGCCGCAGGCTGGACGCCCTGTATCGGGCCATTGCTGGGCACAGTGATGACGCTGGCTTTCACAAAACCTGCACAAGCCTTGCTCCTTCTTTCTGTCTATGCCATGGGACTGGCTCTACCTTTCCTGCTGACAGCTGTGCTGCTGGCCCAGGCGATCAGCTGGTTGAAGTGGTTCCATCGGTACATGTGGGTGATCAGGATCATCAGTGGCCTGTTGATGGTTGGGGTCGGCATCTTGCTACTCACTGGGAAGATCTCAGCGCTCAACGCCTATCTCATACGCATCACACCGGAATGGTTATCATTGTAATCAACACGTTTCACTGGCTGGTGCGCCATTGGCTGGCAGTGCTCAACCTCTTCTGGGCGGTCTACGCTGGGCTGCCGTGGTTGGCCCCCGTGCTGATGCGCACTGGCGCACATGGCGCTGGCCGGGCAATCTATTCTCTCTACAGGACTCAATGCCATCAGATGGCGCAACGCTCCTTTTTCCTGTTTGGTCCGCAGCCGATGTACGGCCTGCCTGAACTTCAGGCCGCCTGGCCCGAGGCAGATGGGCTAGTGGGGCTAAGGGCAATTCTTGGGAACCCCGAGATGGGCTGGAAGGTTGCCTGGTCGGATCGAATGGTGGCGATGTTTGCCGCAACCCTTGCCTTTGGGCTCGTGTTTGCCCTGGTCAGACGGTGGCTGCGTCCCGCTCCTCTCTGGCTCGTTCTACTGCTGCTCCTGCCGATAGCACTGGATGGGGGGACGCACCTCCTTAGCGACATTGGAGGGGTAGGGCAAGGATTCCGGGCGACGAACTACTGGCTGGCCCAACTCACGGATCACCGGCTGCCGACATCTTTCTATGCTGGCGATGCGCTCGGGTCGTTCAATTCGTGGATGCGGCTGGTGACCGGGGTTCTCTTCGGCTTGGCGCTGGTGTGGTTTCTATACCCCCGCTTGGAACCGATCTCACAAGGGGGTATCACAGTAGAAAGGACGTGAAGGATGACACGATACAACAGCCACTTGATCTGGGGCGTAGGGCTACTAGCCCTGGCCATGTTGCTGATGGGTTGCCAGCCACTGCCGGACAACCCAATCGATACAGAGCCGGCTCAGACCGCGACGCGCCAAGCAACCGAATCGGTATCGCTTGCCACCGCAAGGGGCTACCAGGAAGGCTTCACCGATGATGGGGAGCCGTTCAAGGGAAACCCGGACGCACCAGTCCTAATCGAAGAGTTCTCCAGCTTCCAGTGCCCATTCTGCGGCAAGTACTTCCGGGAGAGCTACCCGGAGGTGATGGCGAACTACGTCCAGACGGGGCGGGCGCTCTATGTCTACCGAGACTTCCCTCTGCCGTCCCAACCCCAGTCCTCGCTGGCCGCCGAAGCGGCCAACTGCGCTGGACAGGTAGGCGGAGCGAGCGCCTACTGGGAGATGCACGACCAGCTGTTGGGGCGCCAGGCCGAGTGGTCCGGGAGAAGCGACGCGAGCGATATCTTCAAGCGATACGGTGTTGAGCTTGGGCTGGATGCGGCCGCCTTTGACGGATGCCTGGATTCAGGGGAGACCCGCTCCGACGTCGAGGCCGACGCCGCCGAGGGCAGCCAGCGGGGCGTGAGAGGCACTCCCACGTTCTTCATCAACGGTCAGGCGCTAGTTGGTGCGCAGCCTTACTCCGTCATCGCCGAGGCGATTGACGCGGGCCGGGCGGGCGAGACACCACCAGCTATCGAGCCGACCACGCCAGCGGCCGTGCCCACGCCAGCAGCCATCGTTCCAACCGACGACGCCCTGGTTCTCGGCGACCCAGGCGCTCCGGTGACCATCGTCGAGTTCAGCGACTACCAGTGTCCTTTCTGTGCCCGTTACTTTCGGGAGACCTGGCCTCGGCTGAAAGTCGACTTCGTGGATACTGGCCGGGTGCGGTACGTCTTCAAAGACTACCCTCTGACCAGCATTCACCCGCAAGCAGCCAAGGCGCACGAAGCGGCCCGCTGTGCCGGGGAGCAAGGAGCCTACTGGGAGATGCACGATCAGCTCTTCGGCGGGCAGTCCGAATGGGCTAACAGCTCAGACCCCGTTGCCAACTTCAAGGAGTACGCGGCTGAGTTGGGGTTGGACAAAGGTCAATTCGACAGTTGCCTGGATGGCGGACGATTGGGAGACGCAGTGTACGAGGATCTGGCCGAAGGAGCTCGCCTTGGTGTACAGGGCACGCCGACTTTCTTTGTTGACGGCTACCCGCTGGTGGGTGCGAAGCCCTTTGAGACCTTCCAACTGGTCATTGATCTGGCCGAACAGGGGACATTGGGTGACGCCTACCGGCCACGCCAGTAACCGCCCGCCGACAGCGTGTTTTCAACGCCTACCGGGATTGAACCGGAATGGAACCGAAGTGAAGAAGAAGATGCGATGAAACGGAAACGAATGCTCATGAGGCCAGCGCTGACCGGCCTGTTGATCCTGATCCTGGCAGCAACTGCTGGCTGTACAACAGTTGCCAGTTCGCCAGGACAAGTCGAACTGAGCGCAACCGAGTTCGACTTCGGGACCATCCCAAACACCGAAGCGGTGAGCCAGGTATTCCAGGTGCGCAACGTGGGCCAGGGATGGCTGGAGATCACCGGCGTGAGCACCTCGTGTGGCTGCACCACGGCTGAAGTCGACAGCCTGCGCCTGGCCGCAGGCGAGACGGCGGATCTGACGGTGACTTACGATCCCCGGACGCACGAGGGAGCCACAGGCGAGTTCATGCGCGTGGTGTACCTACGCTCCAATGACCCGGATGCCCCCGAAGTCACTTTGACAATTCGCGTGACCGTGGTCGAACCGGGGAGAGGTTCCGAGGGGCCAACGGCGAGCAGCGCGGAGGTGGCCCAGCTCTACAAGATGTTTGTCTGCCCCTGCTGTGGGCAGGACATCGGCTCCTGCACATGCGGTATGGCCGAGGAGCGGCGGGGTTTCATCGATCAACACCTGGCCTACGGCGCCTCGACAAACCAGGTGCACAGGGCCATGTTCCAGGCCTACGGGGCCGGGGCTTTCTTTTACGAGGGGCTGGCGGCTCAGGTGCGAACCGAATTGGCAGAGACGTTGCCGGCTGAGCGACCAGTGCTGGTCGTCGAGCCCCTCATGGCGGACCTGGGGACGATTCCCATCGCTGGTGGGCCGGTCCGGACCACGTTCGTGGTGCGCAACCGTGGGCAAAGCGATCTGACTATCACTGGGCTGCAGACCTCGTGCGCCTGTACAACGGCAGTGCTCGAGACCGCTCACGGAACAAGCCCTGTGTTTAGCGCCAATCCCAGCGAGAACGCTGAGAGTTGGTCAGCAACTCTGGCCCCGGGCGAGGATGCGTCGCTAGTCGTCACCTTTGATCCGATGGCCCATGGTCCGGAAGCGACGGGGGAGATCCGTCGGGTTATCTCCATTAGCTCCAGCGACCCGCTGGACTCCAGGCTGGACGTCGCCTTCGAGGTCAAGGTAACCTAAGGAGAGACAAGCATGCCCACAAGGAAGGAGTGAAGATGAAGTCAACGATACAACGCGCTATCCCTACCCTGCTCTTACTGTTATTGGCGCTGGCTGTACACACCATCGGCGTGTGGGCGGAAGCGCCAACGCCGGTCACGGTCTATTACAACCGCGCCTGTGCCGATTGCCTGCACTACGTGGACGACACGGTCGTCCCTCTGCTGCGCGACACAGGACACTCCGCTCCAACCTACAGAGACTACATCAACGAGCCAGCCAACCGCATCGAACTCCTGGCCCGCAGCGATGCACTGGGTGTGCCGCCGCGGCTACAGTCCCACCTGACGGTCTTCGTCGGTGACCGTATCATCCTCGAAGGCCACGTTCCGGAGCAGGTGGTGGCCGATCTGCTGGCCGCCCCGAGGGATGCCTTCAAGCGTATTCTGGTCTATCAGGACAAGATGAGCGGCGCTACCGAGTACACCGCCTGGGCCTTCCGCGGCGAGCCCCAGACCTACCCGCTGGATACACCCATCGGCGAATATCTGGCCTACCTGGAGACGCACGGGGAGTATCTCCTGACCGCCGCCCCGGTCGGCGACCAGCGGGCCCTACTGCCGCTGGTGCTGACCACCGGATTCTTGGACGGTCTCAATCCGTGCGCCTTCGCTGTGTTGCTCTTCTTCATTGCCTTCCTCTTCACCATCCGGCGCAGTTCCGCCTCCATCTGGGCCATGGGCCTGATCTACATCGCCGCCATCTACCTGGCCTACTTCCTCATCGGCCTGGGGCTGATGCGAGCGGTCCTTTTCATCAATGACCATCACCTGATGGCCAAGATCGGCTCTTGGCTGGGCATCGCCTTGGGGTTGCTCAACGTGAAGGACTACTTCTTCCCCCAGTTGCCCGTTCACCTGCGCATTCCCACCATCGCCCACGGGACGATCCAGGATTGGCTGAAGCGAGCCACCTTCCCGGCTGCGGCAGTGGGCGGGTTCCTGGTGGGACTGTGCACCTTCCCCTGCTCAGGAGGGATCTATGTAGCCATCGTGGGCTTGCTCGCAGCCAAGACCACTTACTGGCAGGGCCTGGGCTACCTGGGGCTTTACAATCTGGCGTTTGTGCTGCCGCTGTTCATCATTCTGGCCGGTGTCGGCAACCGGCGCGTCCTGCATCGCATCCGGCTGGCGGAGCAATCAAGCCGGCGATGGGTGCGGCTGGCCACCGGACTGGGGATGGTAGCGGTGGGCGCGATCATCCTGATATGGTTTGTGTAACCAGGGGGTTTGCAGTAAGCCGCGCAGTGCAGTGGCGTTGGGACGGCACTCCACTTCGTTTCGTGCCTGACTACGAACGCGTTTCATCCGAGGAGGTAAAATGACCGAGAAAAAGCTAAAGCGCGGCGTGAAGGTGACAGAATCAACCCGGCGCGCTCGCAAGTCCAAGCGACGACGTTCATCCGACAAAGTGCCCCCGTTGGTATGGGGAATCGGCGCGATAGGGGTTGTCATTGCGCTCGTGGCGCTCAACTTGTGGCAGTCGGGCGCGTTCGCCAAGCCACCCACTC
>JACNHM010000453.1 GCA_014383605.1 Chloroflexota bacterium | reverse complement strand
CGCTCGCCACGGATCGTCAGATCCGTCGCCCTGCGGCTCTCGCCAACGCCGCCGCGTGAGCGTCTCCGAGCGGGGAGAGCTGAAGATCCAACGTGAGAACGCATCGAGGTAAAAGTGGCCCTTTTTACGCTCGCCACGGATCGTCAGATCCGTCGCCCTGCGGCTCTCGCCAACGCCGCCGCGTGAGCGTCTCCGAGCGGGGAGAGCTGAAGATCCAACGTGAGAACGCATCGAGGTAAAAGTGGCCCTTTTTACGCTCGCCACGGATCGTCAGATCCGTCGCCCTGCGGCTCTCGCCAACGCCGCCGCGTGAGCGTCTCCGAGCGGGGAGAGCTGAAGATCCAACGTGAGAACGCATCGAGGTAAAAGTGGCCCCTTTTTGCGCTCGCCACGGATCGCCAGATCCGTCGCCCAGCGGCTCTCGCCAACGCCGCCGCGTGAGCGTCTCCGAGCGGGGAGAGCTGAAAATCCAACATGAGAACGCATCGAGGTAAAAGTGGCCCCTTTTTGCGCTCGCCACGGATCGCCAGATCCGTCGCTCAGCGGCTGGATCTGACGATCCAGCCGGAACAAAGTGTGACTTCTGCCCTAATGCACGAAAACCCCGCCCGGACGTGAACGGGACGCGAATGACCATGGCTAAGGGAGTGTTGGGCCGCTCCAGCATCTACCCATGCAGTACAGGATACTAAAATCTATGAACGATAAAGCTGATGTCCTAATCGTCACCGTCACCGAAGTGGAAAGCCGGGCCGTGATGAAGGTCTTCCAGGAAGCGACCGGAAAAGACGCCAGGCCCGAACCCATTGGCGACCGCATCTACCTTGACCTTGGCGAAGTCAACGGTACGCGTGTGTTTATGTCGCTCTCTGGCATGGGCTCAGGTGGAGTCGGCGGATCTCAGGAAAACGTGCGCAAAGGCATCGAGGCGCTTTCACCCTCTGCCGTCATCATGGCCGGCATCGCCTTTGGCATCAACGAACAAAAGCAGGACATCGGCGACGTTCTGGTCTCTGAGCGGCTGATGCTGTATGACCTTCAGCGTATCGGCACAGACAAAGAAGGCAACCTCGAAATCATCCCGCGTGACGATCGGCCTCACGCCTCGCCGTCGCTCATCAACCGACTCAAAATGGCGAAGCTGAGTTGGGACGAGGCCAAAATTAGATTCGGCCTCATCCTTTCCGGTGATAAACTGGTTGACAACGAGGACTTTCGCGGGCAACTGCTCGAGTTTGAGCCGGAGGCCATCGGCGGCGAGATGGAAGGCGCCGGGCTGTACGTGGCCTGCCAGGACAAGAAGGTGGACTGGATTCTGGTCAAGGCCATCTGCGATTGGGCCGATGGGCAGAAGGCTAAAGACAAAAACGCCCGCCAGCAAACCGCCGCGCAGAACGCCGCCGCCTTTGTGCTCTACGCCCTGCAATTTGCGCCAGTGGATTGGGAGAAAAAACGCCGCCGCGATGTCATCATCCATCCGCAATCCGCAATCATCAATCCGCAATCCGTCCACTCCACTCTCCCCTCCCAACCTTACTTCTTTGGCCGCCAGAAAGAACTGGGTATCATCGCCGAGGCCATCTCGCCCGAGGCGCGCACCTGGGGCGCGCTGATTGACGGCCCCGGCGGCATCGGCAAGACCGCTCTCGCCATCCGCGCCGGGCGCCTGGCGCCCGCCGCGCACTTCGAGCGCAAGATGTTCCTCTCCGCCAAAGTGCGCGAGCTGACCCCGGCCGGCGAGCAGGAGTTGCCAGACTTCATGCTCCCCAACTACGTGGCCCTGCTGACCGAGCTGGCCCGCGAGCTCGGCGAAGCGCACATCGCGCAGATGGACCCCAACCAGCGCGCCAACGCCGTGCGCCGCGCCCTGGCCGGTAAACGCGCCCTCATCGTCATTGACAACGTGGAGACCTTCCCCGAACCCGAGCGCGTCCGCCTGTATCAATTCCTCTCCCGCCTGCCTGCCTCCTGCAAGGCCATCGTCACCAGCCGCCGCCGCGCCGACATTGACGCCCGCGTCGTCCGCCTCGACCGCCTGCAGCGCCAGGACGCCCTCGACCTGCTGGCCGAGCTGGCCAAGCACAATCGCCACCTGCAAAGGGCCAGCGAGCGGGAGCGCAACGACCTGTACGAGATCACCAACGGCAACCCCCTGCTCATCCGCTGGACGGTGGGGCAGTTGGGGCGGGCCGGCAGTCACTGCCGCACCATTCCCGAAGCCTGCGCCTTCCTGAAATCCGTCCCTCCCTCCGGGGGTAACGACCCCCTGGAATACATCTTTGGCGATCTGCTGGACACCTTCACCGAGAGCGAAACCGCCGTGCTGGCCGCGCTGGCCCACTTTACCCAGCCCGCCGAAGTGCCGTGGATCGCCGACGTGGCCGGCATCGCCGAACCGGCCGCCCGCACCGCCCTGGAAGACCTGGCCGACCGCGCCCTGCTGCTGAGCGACGCGGCGGCGCAAGCCTTTCTCCTGCCGCCGCTGGCCGCCGCCTTTTTGCGCCGCCAACGCCCGGAGGTCATTGCCCAGGCCGGCGGCCGCCTGACCGACCGCGCCTACGCCCTGGCCCTGGAAAACGGCTACGAAGAATATGAGCGCTTCCCAACGCTGGATGCCGAGTGGCCTGCGATCGCCGCCGCCCTGCCGCTGTTGCTGCAGGGCGAGAACGACCGCTTGCAGCGCCTGTGCCATGCGCTCAGTAACTTCTTGAATTTCTCTGGCCGGTGGGATGAGTGGCAGGCCCTCAGCCGGCAGGCCGAAGAGAAGGCGCTGGCCGCCGGGGACCTTTATAATGCCGGCTGGCGGGCGTATGACGCCGGATGCGTATATTTCTTGCGCGGACAGGCCGCTGAGGTGCTGGCCTGTGCGGCGCGCGCCGAGAGCCATTGGGAGGCAGGGGTGAAAGGTGTTTCGCCCGCCGGGGCGCGGGAAAAAGCCACCGCCATCCGCCTGCGCGGCCACGGTCATGGATTGGAGAAGAACTACCCGGCAGAAATTGCAGCATTTCAGGAGTCGCTCGCCCTAAGGCAGGCCATCGCGCCGGAGAGCGCGGATGTTGCCAGCGCGTTGAACGACCTGGCCGGGGTGGAACGCGAGCGGGGCGACTACGTCGCCGCCGAGCGCGACTACCGCGAGGCCCTGCGGATTGCGAAGAAGGTCAATTACCGCGAAGGGGTTGCTTATATCACCGGCAACCTGGCCGAGCTGGCGCTCGACCGCCAGGATTGGGCCGCCGCCGAAGCGCTGGCGCGCCAGGCGCTGGACTTGGCGGAAAAGGTGGGGCGGCAGGAAGTGATTGGTAGTTGTTGCCGCTTTCTTGCCAAAGCGCTGGCCCGGCAGGGCCGGCCGCAAGAGGGCCTGCCCTACGCCCGCCGCGCCGTGGACATCTTCACCAAACTGCGCCAGCCGGACGACCTGGAAGAAGCGCAGGCCACGCTCAAGGAGTGCAGCGGGTGAAGCGTGTTCGGCAGAAAGCGTGCGCCCCAACCACGTTTGCCGGCCACCGCGCTTCGCCCGCCGGGTACGCGGCGCCATTTTTTGGCATGGTTCAGAATAAGCTTCACAAGGGCGAAAACACCTTTACACTTCGGGTAGCAGGCCAATCGCATTGGCCGTCAAAACAGGGCTTCAAGACGCTTTTCAACCCCCGCCCAACTCGGTTGGGCTCCTACCCATGACGAAAAGTGTAAACCAGTTTCCTGGCCCAGGTGAACCATGCCGATTTTTTTAAGGTTGGTGTCTTGCAAAGCGTGTTGCGGGTCAGCACCGCCCGGCGCCTGAAACGTACGATAGAATCCGTTGAACCTGAAACCTGGAACCTGCAACTATCTCTCGAACGGAAGTGATAATGGAAAAGGACGTAATGGATCAGGACGCTTTTGTATTCCCTCTGTCGTTTGCCCAGGAGCGCGTGTGGTTTTTGGAACGGCTGGAGCCGGACCGCGCCCTGTACAACGTGCCGGAAGTGACCTTCCGCTTGCGTGGGCCGCTGAATGTGGCGGTACTGGAGCGCAGCCTGAACGAGATCGTGCAGCGCCACGAAACGCTGCGCACCACCTTCGGCCAGGTGGACGGCCGGCCCGTCCAGGTCATTCGCCCTTCGCGCCAGCTCACGCTGCCGGTTGTGTCCCTCGATCACCTGCCCCCTGAGCAGCGAGAGGCCGAAGCCCGCCGCATCGCCGCCGAGGAAGTGCTGCGCCCCTTCGATCTCACCCGCGGCCCCCTCTTCCGGGCCATCTTGCTCCGGCTGGCCGCCGGTGACCACGTCCTGATCCTGCCCCTGCACCACATCATCGCCGACGGCTGGTCCATCGGCGTGCTGCTGCGCGAGCTGGCAACCCTCTACACGGCCTTTTCCGCCGGCCAGCCCTCGCCGCTGCCCGAGCTGCCCATCCAGTACGCCGACTACACCGCCTGGCAGCGGGAGACGCTGCAAGGGTCCTTCCTGGAACAGGAAGTGGCCTACTGGCGGCAGCAGTTGGCCGGCGCGCCGCCGGTTCTGGAGCTGCCCGCTGACCGCCCCCGCCCGGCGGTGCAGACCTACCACGGCAAGCGGAGGCGCTTCACGCTGCCCAAAACCCTGTCCGATGCCGTCAGGACGCTGAGCCGCGCCGCCGGCGTCACCCCCTTCATGACCCTCCTGGCCGCCTTCCAGACCCTGCTCTACCGCTACACCGGCCAGGAGGACATCGTCGTCGGCACCCCCATCGCCGGCCGCAGCCAGTCCGAAACCCAGGACCTCATCGGCTTCTTCGCCAATACCCTCGTGCTGCGCGCCGATCTCTCCGGCAACCCCACCTTCCGCGAGCTGCTGGCGCAGGTGCGCTCCGTGGCCCTGGGAGCCTACGAACACCAGGAACTGCCCTTCGAGAAGCTCGTGGCCGATCTGCAGCCGGCCAGGAATATGAGCCATTCGCCCCTCTTCCAGGTGCTCTTTGTCTTCCAGAACTGGCCTTTTGTCCCCCCGGAGCTGCCCGGCCTGGAGGTCAGCGCCTTCGAGTTGGGAGCCGGCACGACCAAATTCGACCTGACCCTGTCCCTCATCGAAGGCGAGGACGGCCTCACCGCCTTGTTCGCCTACAACACCGACCTGTTCGACGCCGCCACCATCGAGCGCATGGCCGGACACTTCCAGACCCTGCTGGAGAGCGCTCTCGCCGACCCCGACCAGCGCCTGGCCACGCTGCCCATCTTGCGCCCGGCGGAGCGGCAGCAGATCCTGTTCGGCTGGAACGCCACCGCGACAGCCTATCCCCAGGATCAATGCATCCACCAGTTGTTCGAAGCCCAGGTCGCCCGCACGCCCGACGCCGTCGCCGTGCACTTCCCTCCGTCCGGGGTTGCGCCGCAGCCGTCCGTGGTTGCTGTGGTTGCGCCGGAGTTGAACTCCGGCGCAACAGAGCAACTGACCTACCGCCAGCTGAACCGGCGGGCCAACCAACTGGCACACTACTTGCGCAAGCTGGGCATCGGCCCCGACACGCTGGTGGGCCTCCACGTGGAGCGTTCGCTGGAAATGGTCGTCGGCCTGCTGGGCATCCTCAAAGCCGGTGGCGCTTACGTGCCCTTGGATCCCAGCTACCCTGCGCAACGGCTGGCCTTCCTGCTGCAGGACACCCAGGTCTCGGTAGTGCTGACCCAGGCGCATCTGGTACAACGCCTCCACGCACCACGCACCACGGATCACGCGCCACGCACCACGCGTCGTCCTGAGCTTGTCCAAGGGCAACACGCATCACCAAGGGTGGTCTGTCTGGACGCCGACTGGGAAGCCATCGCCCAGGAGTCTGACGAGAACGTTGCGCCGGAGTTGAACTCCGGCGCAACAGGGCCCGGTAACCTGGCCTACGTGATCTACACCTCGGGCTCGACGGGCATCCCCAAGGGGGTCCTGGTGCCGCACCGCGCCCTGGTCAACCACGCCCTGGCCCTGGCCGACACCTACGGCGCGCTTCCCGGCGATCGTGTGCTGCAATTCATCACCCTCAGCTTCGATGCCGCCGCCGAGGAGATCTTCCCCGCCCTGCTCAGCGGTGCGACGCTGGTGCTGGCTCCTTCCGCCGCCGAGTTGCTGGGCCGGCGGCTCCTGCAGTTCTGCCAACAGCAGGCCATCACCATCCTGCACCTGCCGGCGTCGGTTTGGCATGGCACCGTGGACGATCTGGTCGCTGGCGATCTGCCGGTGCAGGCCCCTCTCAAGGCCGTGCTGGTGGGCGGCGAGAGCCCCGACCCCCAGAGATTGCAGGCCTGGGCTCGCCTGGTGGCCCGTCCCGTCAAGTTCCTCAACGCCTACGGCCCCACCGAGGCCACCATCACCACCACCCTCTTCCAGACCACCTGCCAGGTGGAGGCCGTATCACCTCTGACGAAAGTGCCCATCGGCCGCCCCATCGCCAACGCCAGGGTGTACCTGCTGGATGCCCACTCGCAGCCGGTGCCCGTCGGCGTGCCTGGTGAGATATACATCGGCGGCCCTGGCGTGGCCCGCGGCTATCTCCATCGGCCAGAGCTCACCGCACAGAAGTTTGTCCAAAATCCCTTTGCTCCCCTGCCTGTGCGTGTACCTGCCCGCGCCGTGGCAGGCGGGCGCACGCAGACAGGCTCCGCAATCCGCAATCCGCAATCCGCACTTCTTTACCGCTCCGCAATCCGCAATCCGCAATCCGCACTTCTTTACCGCACCGGCGACCTGGC
>JACNHM010000452.1 GCA_014383605.1 Chloroflexota bacterium | reverse complement strand
CATGCCCAGAGCGGCTTCGAGCAGTTCGCTGGGCATCACAGCCTGCTCAGCCGCTACCTGTTCCACCTGTTCCATCAATTGGGGTTGCAGAGTTATGGTGGACATGCGTTCTCCTCCTCTCGTGTGCCTCTTGCATTCAAGCCTATACGCGCCGCCACTCCAACCCAAGTTCAGCGGCAACTTCCTGGGCCGGGATGCCTTTGACGCCTTCCCGTTCTGCCTTTAGTGAACGTCGCAGCCTGGCCTGTATTTCTTCTCGCAACTCCAGCCCTTCGTCGGGGTCGCCGAGCATCTCCAGCAGCTTCCACTCCACCGTGCTTTCAATGAACTGCTTGAATTCGTCCACTGTTAGTTCGGCCACTCTTGTGCTCATGATGAACTCCTCCCACTCCATTGGCTTCGCCGGCCGATTCACGTTTGCACCCGCAACACCCGGTCGTGGCCGGCGTAGTCGGGAAGCACGTCCACGCTGGCCTGGGGGAAGTGCCGGTGGGCCAACTCGTTGACTGCCTGGCCCTGCTCTGCCCCAATCTCCAGGAAGATGACGCCGCCCGGCCGCAGGCAGGCGGCTGCCTGGGCCAGCAAGCGCCGTATCGAAGCCAGGCCATCGGGGCCGCCGTCGAGCGCCGCCCGCGGCTCGTAGTCCCGCACTTCGGGCTGCAGCGTGGGCAGTTCGTCGCGGCGCACGTAGGGCAGGTTGGCGACGATGACGTCCACCCGCTCCGGCAGCGGTTCCAGCAGGTCGCCGGGCAGCAGCCGCACCCGCTCTGCGACGCCGTGACGGGCCGCGTTCGCCGCCGCCACCGCCAGGGCGTCGGCGGAGGCATCGAGGGCGTAGATGGTGGCCTGCGGCAGATGGACGGCCAGGGCCACGGCCACACAGCCGGAGCCGGCGCCGATATCAGCAAGGGTCAGGGGATAGGGGATAGGGGTCAGGGGAGAAGGGGCAGGGGATAGGCCTTCCCGTAGCCCATAACCCCTAACCCTTAACCCCTCTTCGCCCAGTCGCTCTTGAACCCAGGCCAGCGTCTGCTCCACGAGCAGCTCCGTCTCTGGCCGGGGAATGAGCACCCGCCAATCAACGGCGAAGTCCAGGCCGTAGAACTCCCGGAGGCCGAGGATGTAGGCCAGGGGCTCGCGGGCCTGACGCCGGGCCAGCAGCAGCGAGAATTCCTCCCCTTCCGCTGCTGTCAGCGCTCGTTTGCGATGCGCCAGCAGCCGTGCCCGATCCCAGCCCAGCACGTGCGCCAGCAGCAGCTCAGCGTCGAGTTGGGGCGAATCGCAGCCTGCAAGATGCAAGACACAGGATGCATGATGCAGGACATCTGCCGCGTGCCGCTTGTCGCTTGCCGACTTGCTGATTTGCCGATTTGCTGATTTGCTACTCCACACCGATGGCCTGTAACTTCTCCGCTTGCTCTGTCGTTGCCAGCTCGTCAATGAACTCGTCCAGGTCTCCGTTGAGCACAGCCTCCAGCCGATAGAGGCTCTTGCCGATGCGGTGATCGGTCACGCGGCTCTGGGGGAAGTTGTAGGTGCGGATCTTCTCGCTGCGCTCGCCGCTGCCCACCTGCTGCCGCCGCGCTTCGTCCTGTTCGTCCGTTTGCTGCTGCTGTTCTATCTCGTAGAGGCGAGAACGCAGCACGGCCATCGCTCGCAGCTTGTTCTGCGTCTGTGAGCGCTCGCTCTCGCAGGTCACGACCAAACCGCTGGGCAGGTGGGTGATGCGCACGGCGGTGGCGTTCTTCTGCATGTGCTGACCGCCCGGCCCCGAGGAGATGTAGACCTCGATGTCCAAATCCTTGGGGTTGATGGAGACCTCTACCTCGTCCATTTCCGGCAGCACGGCCACCGTCGCTGTGGAGGTGTGGATGCGGCCCTGCGATTCGGTCTCCGGCACGCGCTGCACGCGGTGCACGCCGCTCTCGTACTTCAGCCGTGAGTAGGCCCCGCGACCCTGCACCTGGAAGACGACTTGCTTGAAGCCGCCGACGCCTGTGCTGTGTGAGCTGAGCAGGTCTGTTTTCCACCGCCGCGCTTCGGCGTAGCGTTCGTACAGGCGATAGAGATCAGCCGCAAAAAGCCCAGCCTCGTTGCCGCCGGCGCCGGCACGGATCTCCACGATGACGTTCTTCTCGTCGTTGGGATCTTTGGGCAACAGCATCAGCCGCAGCTTCTGCCACAGCCCTTCCTGCTCTTGCTGCAGCAACTCCACTTCCGAACGGGCCAACTCCACCATCTCAGGATCGCTTGCTTCTTCCAACAGTTCCTGCGTCTCGGCCAGTTCTGTCTCCACAGCCCGATAGCGGCGGGTGGACTGCACCAGTTTCTCGATCCCCGCTTGCTCGCGGGCCAGCTCAGTCACCCGCTCGTGATCCATGACCACTGCGGGGTCGGCCATCAGCCTGTTCAGTTCTTCGTATCGTTCCTCAATTTTCGCCAGTTTCTCTAGCATCTTCACTCCTCATCGTTCGTGGCAGAGCCACGAGCAGCGAGATTGTAACACGTCCTCGGCGAAAAGGCAAGCGGCCTGGCCGCACACGCGAAAAAGCTGCGCTCTCTGCGAAGAAGCGCAGCTCTCGACATCGCAGGCATCCGGCTGTGTGCGTTCAGCCCGACGGACGGGAGTTCTTTTGGATTTTGAGCTTTGGATTTTGGACTTGTCCTCTACCCGTACGCTTTCGTCGCTCCGGCTCGCTGGCTCAGCGCGGCGGCCAGTGAGTCCCCTTCACGCACCAGGTAGGTCAGGAGCCCGCTGGCGATCAGCTCCGCCTGGGCCGCCTGCCACGAATCGGCGGCGCCGAAGGTGTTGGCAGCCAACAGCACGGCCACGCCCTGCAAGCCCCGCCGCCGCAGGTCGCGCAGGCTGGCCACCCAGTCCAGGGACGTGGAAGGCGTGATGACGATGAGCGTCGTGTTGCGGCTCAGATGCCGTCCCTCCGCCGCCACCACCTGCGAGATGGGGATGTGTCCCGTTGCTTCCATCACGGCCAGCGTTTCCAGGATCTTGTTGATCTGACGCTCGCCGCGGTCGGCCTGGATGACCTCCCGCCGCCGCCCGTGGGCGATGAGGCCCACCGCCCGTCCCCGCGCCAGGAAGTGCTTGGCCAGCGAGGCCGCCGCGGTCACCGCATACTCCTCGGTGCTGGGGATGAGCTCCAACTTCTCCCGCTCCTTCCACAGCACCGCCGGCCCTCTCCGTTCCATCTCGGGAACCCAGGGCGCGGCCACGTGCATGGCGCTGTGCATGTCCAGGAAGAGCCACACGTCGGCGGTGGGGTCGAGCTCGAATTCCTTGACCATCAGCTTGCCCGTGCGGGCCGTGGTGCGCCAGTGGATGCGGTTGAAGCTGTCGCCGGGGGCGTAGTCGCGCACGCCGGACACGTTGGTGGTGACGTAGTGGGTGCGGCGGCGCATGGCCTCGCCGCCGGGCAGGTAGCCCACCGACGGCGCAAAGGCCGGGATGTCCACGGTGGCTGGATAGACGATGATGGTGGAGGTGGCCGGCAGGTGGCGTTGCAAGTGGAAGAGGCCCAGGGGGTCGCCGCTGCTGAGGGTCATGGGGCCCAGGCGGAAGCGCCCCCGCTGCTGGCAGTAGGTGCGTACCATCCAGCGCTGCCGCTTCCGACCGCCGAGGGTGTTGAGCACGCGGCTGGAGAGATGCCCCGGCAGCGTGGAGTGATCGCGCACCTCCAGCCAGAGCTTGGGCAGGATGGAGCGGTTGCTGACCTCGAACTGCTCCTCGGCCATTTTTCCCACCTGCGAGCGGCGGCCGCGGGTGAAGCGGCCCACCTGTACCCAGGTGACGTTGGCCCAGGCCCACAGGTACGACAGGACGATGACCGCGGTCACCAGGTAGGCCAGGTTGTAGGCCAGCGGCCGGCCGGTCTGCAGGGCAAAGGCCCAGGACAGGATCAGGATGAGAAGAATACCCCAGATGCGACGCATAAGTCACGTGATGCGTGATGCGTGATGCGTGATGCGTGTTGCGTATTGCGTGGCGGAACATGCATCACGGTAATTCTAGCGAGCTTTCACTCGTGTTCCAGGCACGGGCACGGAGTTGATGACTTCTTCGACCACGGCGCGGGGGTCCACGTTCTTGATGCGCGCCGAGGGGCTGATGATCAGGCGGTGGGCCAGCGCCGGCTCGGCCAGGGCTTTGATGTCGTCGGGGATGACGTAGTCGCGGCCCATCACGGCGGCTCGTGCCCGTCCGGTCTTGTACAGCGCCAGGCTGCCCCGCGGGCTGGAGCCCAGGTAGACGTCGGTGTGCTTGCGGGTGGCGCTGACCACGGCGACGATGTACTCTTTGATCAGGTCGCCCACGTGCACCTGCTTGATCGCTTCCTGCGCGGCCATGAACTCCTCCACTTCCAGCGCCTGCTCCAGTTCCTCGATGGGATGTCGCAGCCGCTGCGAGTCGAGGATGGCCATCTCGTCCTGCGGCTCGGGATAGCCGATGCTGATGCGCATCATGAAGCGGTCCACCTGCGCTTCCGGCAGAGGGAAGGTGCCCTCGTACTCGATGGGGTTCTGCGTGGCCAGCACCAGGAAGGGCTTGTCCATGGGGTAGGTCACGCCGTCCACGGTCACCTGGCGCTCTTCCATGGCTTCCAGCAGCGCCGATTGCGTCTTGGGCGTGGCGCGGTTGATCTCGTCGGTGAGGACGATCTGGGCCATGATGGGGCCGGGGCGGAACTCGAATTCCCGCGTCTGCTGGTTGAAGACGGAGACGCCCGTGATGTCGGTGGGGAGCATGTCGGGCGTGAACTGGATGCGCCGGAAGGAGCAGCCGATGGACTTGGCGATGGAGCGGGCGAGCATGGTTTTGCCAACACCCGGCACGTCCTCGATGAGCAGGTGCCCGTCGCAGAGCAAAGCCAGCAGGGTGAGCTGGATGACGTCCCGCTTGCCCTTGATGACCTTCTCCACGTTGTCGGCGATCCTCTCTACAACGTTTTGGACTTGTTCCATTCGTCTTTCCCTCTCTTGTGCGTTCGCCGTTCAGAGTTCGGCGTTTGGCGTTTGGCGTTTGGCGTTCGGGGTTCGGTGTTCGGCGCGCCTACCTACAATATCACCTGCGAGGCCGATTAGGGTTCAATTCACGACCGTTCGTTTCCCGCTCCTTGCCTCTTGCTTCTTGCCTCTTGCCTCTTGCTTCTTGCCTCTTGTGCCCTGTTCACTTTTCCCTGACGATGCGAAACTGGTCGAAGTCGTCGGCCACGATCGTGTTCTGGAAGATGGGTTGCGCCTCGGCCAGAGTGTCTCGGGGATGGTAGCGGCGGGAGATGTGGGTCAGGATGAGCAGCTTGACCTGCGCCTCGCGGGCCAGCCAGGCCGCCTGCGCGGCGGTCAGATGGCCGAACTGCTGCGCCTTGTCTGCCTCTTCCTTACAATAGGTGGCCTCGATGACCAGTCCATCGGCCCCGCCGGCGGCGTCCACCAGGTCGTCCACTCGCCCGGCGTCGCCCACGAAGACCAGCTTGGCGCCCGCCCGCGGCGGGCCGAGCACGTCATCGGGATGCACCACCTGCCCGTCGTCCAGGGTGACGCTCTCTCCCTGCACCAGCCGCCTCCGCACCGGCCCCGAGGGCACGCCCAGCGCTTCCGCTCGTTCGGCCAGGAAGGGACGTTTGGCCTTCTCCTGAAAGGTGTAGCCGAAGCAGCCCGGCCCGCGGTGGGTCACGGGGAAGGCGATGAGCTGGAAACCGTCATCCTCAAGGAGCACGCCCGGCTCGATGGCCTGGTAGCGGATGCGCAGCGGCGGCTTGCCGGGGCCGAAGACGACGCGCATCAGCGCCCGCACGCGCTGCAGCGCCCACTCGCCGCCGTAGATGTTCATCTCCGGGATCATCTCCCAGCGGGCGAAGGTGGAGGCCAGCCCGCCCAGGCCCAGGATGTGATCCAGGTGGCCGTGGGTGAGCAGGATGCGGTCGAGGCGGCGGAAGCCCAGGCCGCTGGCCAGCAGTTGCCGCTGCGTGCCTTCGCCGCAGTCAATGAGGAAGCGATATTCCTTGTGCAGCACCATGGCCGAAGAAAGGCCCCGCCGCACCGACGGGGCCGAAGCAGAGGTGCCGAAGAAGATGAGTTCGAACATACGCCCCTCAGGGAGAAACGATCTGTTTGGAGAGAGCTGGGTGTATTCGGCGAAAGTGGGCGGGGTTCAACGTTACGAGTTGTTCTGCAGCAGCCTTCAATGCCGCATGCGAAATCAGCGCATCATACGTTATGCCACCTGCTATGCTGCTAGTAGACAGATGCTCCAGCACAGCCCGGTAGTCCTCGGTTGACAGATCAACCACTTCCATTGTCGTGAGAACGTTCTCCTGGATGAGATGCCATGCAGTAGACGGCGAGATGCGAGGTCGCACTGGCAAGGAAGTCAACACCGCGTACAGTTCGGCCAATGTGTGGGAGGCGACAACAGCCGTCAATTCCCCACGTCTGGCGCGCTGAAGCCATGGCAAGGCTTCCTGATGATGCGGGTGTGCCTCGACCATCGCCGCGACGAGTACAGAGGTATCCAGGAGCACTTTCACAGCCCGGTTCTCCGCACCAGTTCAGATGCCCGGGTCTTTCGCTCCTGTCCCACCGCTTTAGCTATGTCTCCCGTTGCTTGTGACTGCACTACCAGGACCCCTCCTTTGTTGGCCAGTAGTGCTTCCTGGCGTGGTAGCGGCCGCAGTCGTATTTCTTTGTTGTCATGTTCTTCGACAATCAGCGTCGTTCCAGGAGATAGTC
>JACNHM010000234.1 GCA_014383605.1 Chloroflexota bacterium | reverse complement strand
GCGCTGGTGGAGGCCAGGATGCGCACCGCCGCCCCCCGCCCGTGGCCGGCCCGGTGCGATGGCGCCAGCACCACCGCCGCCGCCCCGTCGCAGATGGGCGAGGAGTCCATCAGGTTGATGGGGTCGGCGATCATGGCTGCCCGCTGGTAGGTCGCCGCGCTGATCGGTGACTGGAACATGGCGTTGGGGTTGCCGGCGCCGTTGCGGTGGGCGTTGACGCTGAAGCCGGCAAAGGCTTTGTGCGGCACGTTGTACTCGTGCATGTAGCGGCGCATGAGCAGGGCGTTGAGGGCCACGAAGGAGAGGCCATGCGTGACCTCGTACTCCTGGTCGGCGGCCAGGGCCAGCGCCGCCGTGGTGTCCGCGCCGGGGGCGTCGGTCATCTTCTCCACGCCGCAGACGATGACCAGGTCGTGCAGGCCGCCGGCCACGGCCATGTAACCCACCCGCAGCGCCGCCGCGCCGGAGCCGCAGGCCGCTTCGATCTTGAAGGCCTCGATGCCCCGCAACCCCACGAAGTCGGCGATCAGCGCGCCCAGGTGCTCCTGCTCCGCCAGCTCGCCGGAGAGCATGTTGCCCACGTACAGCGCGTCGGCCCGCTCGATCCCCGCATCCTTCAGCGCGGCCACGACGGCGTCGTGCGCCAGATGACGCAACGATTTTTCCCACAATTCGCCCACAACCGTCTGTCCTATGCCGATGATGCTGACGTCGCGCAAAACGTTATCCTCCGGGATAAAGAGTAGACACATGACCTCTGCACACGAAACGGCAAATGACGCTCAGAAAGGCAAGAATCGGCAGAAAGTGGCCCATAAAGCGTCAAGAGCTGCGTGATGAGCTATAATTGACTACAATATATAGTAGTTTTGCACAAGGTATATACTAGATGTAGTACCAACTTTGAGGTTTGCAAATGAACGTTCGTGTGCAGACCTCATGAGACAAGGAAACAAGTAGACAAGTACACAAGGGCAATAACGACTGGGGGTTCGTAGTAGCGACTTCAGTCGCTTTTTCGGCCAGCAAACGGCGCTGAAGCGCATACTGGGAACCTAATTGTCCCTGCTCAATGGGTGTGCAGCTTGCGGCGGTAGCGCACGTAGGTACCGTAATCAATCTCTTTGCGCCGCTGCACGTAGTCCCGCGTGCCGGGGGCGCGGCCGCGCCGCTCGCCGACGCGCTCGGTGACCTGCAATGAAAAGGCATCCGATCCCGCGCCGGAGCCGAAGGAGACCAGCAGCACGCCGTCGCCCGGCTGCGCTTCGTCCAGCACGGCGCTGAGGCCGATGAGCGACGAGCCGGCGTAGGTGTTGCCGATCACGGACACCAGCAGCCCCGTCTCGATCTGCTCCGGCTGGAAGCCCAGCCGCTGCGCCGCCCGCTGCGGGAATTTGCTGTTCGGCTGGTGAAAGACCGCATAGCGGTAGTCGGCCGGCGTGCGACCCAACGCCGCCAGCAGTGTTTCAGCCGCGGTCACGATGTGATGGAAATAGGCCGGCTCGCCCGTGAAGCGGTAGCCGTGGCTGGGATAGTGCATGTGCGGCCGCCGCCAGAAGTCGGGCGTGTCCGTCACGTAGGAATAGGAGCCCTCGAAGACGGCCAGGCTCTCCTCGGCGGGGCCGATGATGTAGGCCGCGCCGCCGGCCGCCGCCGTGTACTCCAGCTCGTCCCCCGGCCGGCCCTGGGCGGTGTCCATGCCGACGGCCAACGCGTAACGGGCCATGCCCGAGCCCACCAGACCGATGGCCGCGACCATGGCCTCCGTCCCCGCCTTGCAGGCGAACTCCCAGTCGCCAGCCTGCACCGACGGCGAGGCCCCAATGGCCTCGGCGACGATGGTGGAGGTGGGCTTGACGGCGTAGGGATGCGATTCGCTGCCCACCCAGACGGCCCGGATTTCCTGCGGGTCAATACCCGCCCGCGCCAGGCTGTTGCGCGCCGCCTCGATGGACATGGTGGCCGTGTCCTCGTCCAGCCCCGGCACGGCCTTCTCCTTCAGCGGCAGCCCACCCTCCTTGCCGCCCTTCCAGATGCGGCTGATCTCCGTCGCGGGCAGCCGGTAGCGGGGCACGTAGGCCCCGTAGCCGACGATGCCCACGTCGCGATCCGGTTTCAGCAGGACACTCGTATCAGCAGCTCTAGGGTCATCCATCAAGCTTCAACCTCTTGCCTGCTGACGAAGGATGAATCCGTCCTTCGTCTTTCGTCGCTCCGTGCCGCGCCCAGAGCCAGGCAGCGAGCACGGCCAGCCCCCAGCCCGTCAGCGCAAAGCCCAAGGTCTGCAGGATCCAGAAAGCGCCGATGCTGTCCAGCGCTGCCGGCCACCAGCCGCGCAGCCAGGGCAATGCGCCGTACAATTCCGACGTGAACGGTCGCCCCATCTCCGCCGGGCCGAACATCAGGAGAATGATCAGATCATACAGCATTTCGGCGTGCATGGCCATGCCGCCGGCGATGAGCCCACCCCACAGTGCCAGGCGGCGGGCGGTCTCCCCATCACCACCGGCCAGCCGCCGCGCCCTGTGCCCGATCCACAAGCCCAACCCCAGCCCCACGGGCAGCGCGCCCACGGCCACGCCCATGCCCGGCGCCAGCAGCACGAAGTTCGCCGCTGCTCCTGCCAGTCCCGCCATCCACCAGGGCCGCAACGCCTCTCTGATGCGCATCATCTTTATTCCGTATTCCGTGCCCCGTTTTGACAAAAACTCTGTCCGCGTGTATGATTAACGATGCCAACGACGATGCCCGACGAAGGGAGCCAACAACGTGTCCAATCTCGGCCAGAAGTGGGTAGTGCGGGACAGGTATGGCAACGAGATATACCTCACGGAAGAGCGCTGGAAGCACGCCTTGGAGTTTCATCCCCACCTCAGAGGACATCTGCACGATGTGCTCGACACACTCAGAACTGGCCGAAGAAGGCAGAAACCTCGCCAGCCCAACGAATACAAGTACTACAAACGATGCGATAGCCTGCCGCTGAACTACAATTGCATCATCGTGGTCGTTGCTTTCACCCAGCGTGAGCAACCTAATGGTTTTTTCGTCCCCAAAAACTTCGTCAAGACGGCCTGGGGAGTGTACATCCATCGTTTCGAAAGGAGCAACTAATGAGCAATGAACTTCGTATTTACAGAACTGAAATGATCTCCAATGATGGACGGATCACTCGCTTCGCCTATGACGAAGAAGGCGACATTTTGGAGTTGGTCTTCGATAACGTTGAGGCGACCTGTGCTATCGAGTTGACCGATGATGTTTTGCTACGCTTTGACCTTGAACACGAACAGGCAGCCGGTCTCACCATCCTTGATTTCTCAACTCTGACCAGCTCAACGGAAATCGGCCCTGAGAGCTTCCCCGTCACCGGCCTGGCGGATCTGCCCGAAGAGTTGCGCCGGACGGTGGTGAAGATCCTCACGTCGCCCCCGGTCAATTGCTTCCTGAAGCTTACCTGTTACTCCACCACGCCCACCGAACGCATCCCTCTCACTTACGTGGAGCGGCCACCTGCTTTGGCCGCGCTCGCTCCAGCTATTCCCTAGCCCCTGTCTGAACAGAGAGCCGACACCTTGTCGGCGAATTACCACGCTCGCTCCAGCCATAGCTTAACCCTATCCGAAGAATCTGTAGAGCCGACACCTTGCCAGCGGCTGGGAGCCGCCTCTGCAGCGACCCCTTAACACCTATCCCCTAACCCCTGCAATATCTCCTCCGCCCGATCCGGCCTGATCTGCCCCTCCGCCACCAGCCGGGCGGCGACGCGCTCCACCAACTCCCCCGTCGCTCCGGCAGCGATGGCCACCTGCCGGGCGTGCAGCCGCATGTGCCCCCGCTGGATGCCTTCGGCGGCCAGGGCGCGGATGGCGGCCAGGTTCTGCGCCAGCCCCACCGCGGCCATGACCTCCGCAAGCTCGCCGGCCGTCTGCACGCCCAGGATCTTCAGCGCCAGCTTGGCCGTGGGGTGCACCCGCGTCGCCCCACCGACGATGCCCACCGCCAGCGGCAGCTCAATGGAGCCTGCCAGGTTGCCCTCACCGTCTCGTTCCCAGCGGCTGAGCGAGGTGTAGCGGCCCGAACGGGCGGCGTAAGCGTGCGCGCCCGCCTCCACGGCCCGCCAGTCGTTGCCCGTGGCCATGACCACCGCATCAATGCCGTTCATGATGCCCTTGTTGTGCGTGGCGGCCCGATAGGGATCGGCGGCGGCCAAAGCCCAGGCCTCCACGATGCCTTGCGCCACCTCCTCGCCGCTGAAGCCGTCGTCAGGGCGGGCCAGCGCCAGCGCGGGAATCACCGCGCCCGCGCGCGCCAACCTGCGGTCGGCCAGGTTGGAGAGGATGCGCAGCCGCACGCGGCCGCCGCTGATCGCTTCCACCTGCGGGGCCAGCGCCTCGCAAGCCGTGTTGACCACGTTCGCCCCCATGGCGTCGCGGCAGTCGTAGATGAGGTGCAGGATGAGCATGGGGCCGGCGGGCGTGTCGTCCAGGATGCGCACTTCCACATCCCGTGCGCCGCCGCCCAGCCGCACGATGACCGGGTCTTGCTCGTCGGCCAGCGCCAGCAACCGCTGACGCCCATCCAGCAGCCGCTGGCGGGCCGCCTGGAGGTCATCCACGCCCAGCACCTGGATCTGGCCGATCATCTCCGGCGCCGTGCTTTCCGTCCAGAAGCCGCCGCCGGCGCGGGCCAGCCGCGCCGCGTAACTGGCCCCGGCCACCACCGACGGCTCCTCGATGACCATGGGGATGAGATAGTCCCGGCCGTTGATGAGAAAATTGGTGGCCACGCCCAGCGGCAGCGCGTGCGTTGCCACCACGTTCTCGATCATCTTGTCGCCCTGGGCCAGGCTCAACCCCCGGTGTAGGATGGTGATCTCCTCTTCGGTCAGTTCAGCCCACTCGGCGACAATGCGCAGCCGCTGCTCAGGATTATGCCGATAGAAACCACTCAGACGGGAAGAACGATTTGTCATGTCCTCTCCTGAGATTTGACAACCGACAAGAGTTGAATATGATTGGATCATGAAGAAGTTGGATCGTGCTATTCAATCCTACATGCAACGGGAGATTGACCTGCGCGCTGGAGCAGCGATGGCTGGCGTTTCCTACAATCGCTTCCTGCGCGAAGTGCAAGCCCGCAACATCGTCGTTCTGGAAAACGAGCGTTTCCTCGATCATTTGGCCTTCCTGGCCGACGCCTTCGAAAGCGAAACGCTGCGCGAAGCTGTGGAAACTGCGTCAACTCCTTCTGCCAGGATTCAACCTGGCTAAGACCCCGAACGCCGAACACCAAACTCCGAACCCACCGCACGCCAAAGCGCCGTCACCCGCGGGTGAGCGGCGCTTTGTGTTCAAAGCTCACACATTGTACCACAGATCGGCTGTCAAAACCTATCCAGTTTGCGCCAGGAGCTTCAGATCAACGCCCGCGGCGGAGTCCGGTCAGCAGCATGGACACGCCGATGGCGATGATCACCAGCGCCCAGGTCACGCCCCAGCCGATCCAGCCGCTCAGGCCGAGGCCGACGAGCACGGCAGCCAGAATCAGCGTGCCACGGATGGGCCGGCGATATTCGGGCATCAGCAGCCGCACGACGGCCTCCAGTCCGACGATCAGCCCCGCGCACAAGAGGGCGATGCTCCAGCCGTTCCCTCGGAAGACGGGCACATCGAGATTGTCGAGGATGAGCGCCAACCCCCCGACGATGAGCACCGCCGCCCAAACGATGGCGCTCAGCGGGTCTTGCCGCCACTTCTCAGCCATGTCGCGGGGCTTCTCCTCCTTCTCGTGCTGCTTCTCCTCTTCTTTTTCGTCCTTCTCGCCCCACCACTCTTCCTTCTTGGGGCTTTCGGGCGCACTCTGCTGTTCAGTCATTTCCTGTACCTCCTGAGTATCAAATACCCCATACCGTCTGTGGCACCGCATGTAAACAGGCCTGCGGCGCCAAACAGCCCCAGCAAACCCGCACAGTGACTGATCCGCTAGCGGATGGTGATGTTCCCTGAACCCATGTCAATCTTAATGGAGATGCGGTCTGCCGCCGTGTCGTAGCCGTCTGTCTCCCAGGTGCCGTCACCGCGCTCATTGCCCCGCACCAACTGCAACCGCGGCCCTGGACGGAAGTCGCCGCTGCCCTTGTCCAGCCTGACCCGCGCCGCCATGCTGTCCGGCAGCGTGATGTCCAGCCCGCCGGAGCCCCCGTCAATCGTGCACTCCACCTCCTCTGAAGCAGGCAGCATCAGCGTCGTTTCCCCGGAGCCCAGATCGAGGTGGAGATCCGCCACTCGCAGGCCGCTCAGATCCAGGTCGTACGTGCCGGAGCCGGCGTCCACTTCGATCTCGTACAGGACGTCGCGGCTGAGCCCCACGTCCCAGCGCTCTCGCTGGCCAGAGAACCAGAAGAGGGGATTGGGCCTGTGGACATCCATCTTGACCTCTGCCCGGTCGCCTCGCTTGCTCACGTCGAAGCGCAACTCGCCGGTGTGGCTGACGTCGGCCTCGATCAGGCTGGCCGACTCCGCCAGATCGTACAGCGTGACCTCCGCGCCGCCCACGTCCAGGACCACCCGCGCCTCCGTGATCCCTTCCAGCGGCTGCGAGACCCGCTCTGTGCGAAGCTCGGCGCTCGTCGTCAGCCCGCTCAACGCGTCGATCTTGGGCGCAAACCAGATGAGCGCGATGATGGTGGCGATGACAGCCAGGCCCAGCAGCGCGCTGATTACCGCGCCTATCGTCGAGCGGCTGCCGAACAGGATGTCAATGCCCGCCAGGATCA